>NZ_QJHA01000004.1:0-50205 GCF_006334525.1 Wolbachia endosymbiont of Leptopilina clavipes | reverse complement strand
AATCCCAACTTTGGTTTTAGTATTTTTTCTTGTGTTGTATTCATATCTGACACTCCTTTAAAACTTGTCTATATTTTTATCTTACTTTGTTTGCTTGTCAGATCAAGTCTAGACTATTACATACTATTCTCCTCCGAACTTAGTTCACACAGTTATTCAGACACTTCTGAATTTACCATCCCCAATTCCACTGCTTTTTTATATTTTGACTAGGTCTTCTCCTACAATTAGATAATCAGTACTCTTATCTGAAATGTACCATATAACTACACCAAGCTACAAATATGACACAAGAGTTTAGATTATTTTAGTTATTCTCTTGTATAAGATACTCTTTATATAAAAAAGAGGACCATATGAGTGAAGCAACTTTTTCTGAAAAAAATCAGCTTTCTAGAGAAGACATAGCAGAGTTAACAGAACTTATGTGTCTTGAACGAAGTAAAGTAAGTGAAAGTGGAACAGGGCTATTAGAACTTATAGCTGAACAGGAGCAAATACTTGAGGATTTAGGAATAGAATCAAAAGAGCTTTTATGTTCTCAGCATACAGGAATGTATGAGAACCTTAGTCAGCCCTATTCTACGGATCTCGAGGTTTTATAGCAGATATATAGATTATCATTATTATTGATACCTACTCAAGAGTTGCTATGGCAAACAGAGAAAACTGCAATTACTGCCGCTAATCTTTAATATATCTTTCTTTGATGGTTCTATTATCGCGCATTTTGACTGATATGGGCTATGATAAACCAGAAAATCACAGCTATATTTAGGAATTGAGACAAGGCCTCATTTAGGTAAATATTGCTATGCAGACTTTTCTTGATAGCAAGCATATTGCTTTTTAGAAAAATATTAGTAGCATCAAACATAGAGATTGATATTAGTTTTTCTGTCAGATTAAGTTGCGTCTAGTACAACTGACTATGCAAATAAGCTAACAGAACTTGAGATATTTTAATTGTTAGTTTTAGGGTGTATTTTCGTGTTCATTGCTATGAATGGGCAGAGCTACCTCTTCGAGGTAGCTCATCGGATCACCTAAATCATGCTCTATTTCTACTTCAAACTTGAACCCTAACTTCTCGCAGAATTTATAGAAATATTCTTTAATAATATCAAATAAACTTATGCCATCAGTTTTATAATCTCTCAATTTTCGAGGTACAGTAAGTGACAATTTGCCATCTTGATATACTACATCATCTTTCCCATCTTGATACTGAAGTGTGAATTTGATTGAACTTTGTATAGTAGCTATAGCTGCATCTTTTGAGTTTTCATATTCCTTTGTCTTGTTAGGGTCTAATACAGATATAGACATTTTAGATTCAATTTTTGTATAACTTGATTCAGTGCAATTAATATTTATTGTTTTCTTGAGAACCCCAGTTACGAGGTTGTGGCTTGCCAACGCAGGTGTATCAACATGAAAAGATAAATTACCATCATAACCAAGTTGGTTACAACTGGTGATTAACTCTTCCAAAATAGGATCACTTGGAACTTTTGCTGCAGCATATTTGAACATTTCCCTGAAAACTTCTTTTGCAATTAGGCGATAATTATTGTTTTTATCTCCTTTTTTTTGGTAATAGATGAGTGTACCCTTTACCTAGATTGTAAAACCTTTCAAACTCCTCTTTATATTGGTCGGTTTTTTTATTACCAGGTATCTCTTGCTTTTTATAATGTCTATTCCAAACTTCATCAAAATTATGTTGATCTACTCCATCTATCAATGCGCCAATTAAAATTTCGTCTAGACTTTTGCTGTTAATAACAAACCTCATTCTTCGAAAATCGTCATACATCTGTTTTCCAGTAGTTGCTAACTTGTTGCTTTTGTCAGCCCTTAACCTACTAAAATCAAACTTTTCTGCCTGAGCTTTGAGTGTAACTACTGGATTTTCATTTTTTTCCTGTGTAGAGTTGTTCATTGTTAATACTTTGATATGAATTGCTGATAGTATAATAATACATAAAAATAGTTAATATATCAATAATATACTTAACATAGACAGTCATAATAGGGTGACAGGATTTTAGTAAGGCTCTATTATGAATAAACGGTTTTACACAGTATGAATGTTGATGAGCAGTCAAGTGTGCTGACTTTTCTAAATAGTAAAATTGAGAATATACCAAGGTTTCATTCCGCAATATTGCCTAAACTTTGCGGTGGAGACAGAGTAATGGACTTGCTGTTTTATAGGCCGCTCAGCTATGTGGATAGAAGTAAATCACTACCTGATGCTCAAGTGGGAGAATTTACAACTTTTGTGGCAAAAGTGTATGAGCACCAGCGCCCCACTGTTAGAGGTAGGCCATATAAAATAATCGTTGAAAGTGAAAGTCAGTATTTATTTATAGTTTTTTTTAATTACTCAGTTAAATATTTGTATAAATTATTTCCAGTTGGAACAGATATAGTAATCAGTGGTAAACTTGAAAAGTTTGCCGAACATTGGCAAATTACTCACCCAGATTACATGTTGTCTGATATCAATCTATTTAAAGAAATAGCCTGCATAGAGCCAGTTTACCAATTATGTCGCGGTATTACTAACAAGAGCATTAGAAACATAATAAGTTCTAATCTAAAAGATTTGCCTGATTTGCCAGAGTGGATAGATGAAATATTAATCAAGCAAAAGAAATGGCTGAATTGGAAAGAAAGCATCATAAGATTGCACAGACCGAGCTCACTCGCAGAAGCAGAAGTTTGCAGAGAAAGACTTGCTTATGATGAGCTATTTGCGTACCAGTTGGCACTAAAGCTTGCAAGGGAAAATCATGTAAAAAAAGAGGGAAAAGAATTTATAATATTGAGTAAATACAAAGAGCAGGTCTTAAATGAATTACCGTTCCAATTAACAAATGATCAAATTCGAGCGATAGATGAAATCTCAGAAAGACAAAAATCCAGATACCGCATGGTAAGTCTGCTGCAAGGTGACGTTGGGAGTGGCAAAACTGTAGTTGCACTCTTTGCGATGCTGAATGTGGTAGAAAATAACATGCAAGCAGCTCTAATGGCACCAACTACTATCTTGGCTGAGCAACATTATAATTGGATCGAAGAAGCTCTATCTTGTACTGATATAAAAGTTGCTTTGCTTACCGGTAAAACTGCGCGCAAGGAAAGAAAGATTATTATGAACGAACTTGCAAGTGGTATTTTAAATATAGTAATTGGTACTCATGCATTATTTCAAGCCAACGTTACATTTAAAAATTTAGGACTCGCAGTCATAGACGAACAACAGCGATTTGGAGTGATACAGAGGAATCGGTTGGTAGGAAAAGGAGAAAATACCGATATACTTTTTGTTACTGCAACTCCCATTCCAAGAACCTTGCAGCAAGCTATGTATGGTGATGTTGAATGTTCTATTTTAAGGGAAAAACCAAAATCTAGATTGCCAATAAAAACCGTTATTATGAACGTTAAAAAAGTATCAGATATTATTCAAAAACTGAAAGATGCTATAAATAGAGGCGAAAAAGCATATTGGATTTGTCCATATATAGAAGAAAATGAAGAACTCAATGTTGCCGCAGCAGAAATACGCTTTCAGGAGTTACAAAAGACATTTTTTGATAGAGTTGGAATAATACACGGAAAACTAACTCAAGATCAGAAAGATCAAGTCATGTTTTCCTTCAAGAGAAATGAATTTTCTCTGCTTGTTGCAACCACTGTGATAGAAGTTGGCATAGATGTACCAGATGCAACTATTATGATTATAGAGAATGCAGAACAGTTTGGGTTATCGCAATTACATCAGTTGAGAGGTAGAGTAGGACGAGGAAATAAACCGTCTTTTTGTGTACTGTTATATGATAATCTCAGTAAAAGTTCGTATTCAAAGTTAAAGATTATGTGTGAGTCACAAGATGGATTTTATATTGCTGAAAAGGATATGATGCTGAGGGGTAGCGGAGATATTCTAGGCACAAAACAATCAGGGTGTATGGAGTTTAAATTTGCTGATTTATATGAGGACAGAGAATTGCTCAACCTTGCATATAATAGTGCAAAAGGTACAATAGCTAATTTTGAATTACTGCTTGATATATTTGAATATAGAAGTAGACTACATTTTTCAAAATTTCAGTAATCTTCCAAGCCATAACCTTCATGAGTAGAAATTCCTTGACAGACGGGAGTATTTAAAAAACCATACGCGTCAAGTTAAGGAAAAATAAGAGTGAAGAAGAAGTTTTTACCATAAGAATAAATTGTGCAGAGTTAATAGCAGGCCCTGTAAACAAAATGTTAGCAGGTCAAATTAATCAAGGGCAAGAAGTATAAAAATGGAAAAAAGCGGTAACTTAGCCTAATGACAATAAATATATATATAGAAGGTACCGTTTTAAAGAGCACAAAAGGAATACACAGTAAAAGCGAGAAGAAGTTGAGAATATGTATGGAAGCAGTGTGGAGAAGTGGCTGCCAATGATCAAAAATTTACCACAATTACAGAAGTATACACAAGAGGTTTAAAAGGTGATGCAAAAAGGGAATTTTGGCAAAATGACTTAAGTATGCACAACAAGATCCAGATTTGCATAATTGATGATCAGATGTCATTCATGCTCAGCCTATATATAGAAAAAATTCTCAAGCTCAAGAAGGCTTAGGGTGGAACTAAAATTCATGGACTTGTTGACGCGCGTAATTAATTTCTTTTTTTTAAGTTAATTAATGTTAACAAGCCACGTCTGCCTGTAATCATGTTAATACCAAAATATAATGTAAGAGAAGAAATGGGCAGTGCTGTGGTTAAATACAACAATTTTTGTTTCTTTCTAACCATGCTTCCATATGAAAAACATATGACATAAAAAGGAAAACAAAAAGCTAAGAACCTTGACGCGCTTTACATCTTGGCTTTACCTTATTTATAATATAAACCTTACCACCCCTTTTCACAACTTTACAATTTTTATCTCTGTTACGATGAGATTTTAGTGACCCTTTAACTTTCATATCTACAGTAAGAATAGAATTACCTTACATTATGATCACTGACAGAGAGTTAGTCAATTGATAAATTTTTCACATTTTATTAAAATACTGTATAATTGTTGCTGATACTTCTTCGATTGATCTTTGCGTGACATCAATAATTGGCCAGTTATTTTGCTTAAAGAACTCCTCTGCTTCTTTAATTTCCTTTTCTACTTTTCTAGGGTCAGCATATATATTATTACCTTCATTATTAATTGAAGTCAGTCTATTTTTGCGTATTTCTATTAGCCTTCTTACGTCTATTGTTACTCCTATAGTCAGTTTATTTTTTAATTTTGCTAAGTCGACGTAAAAGGGTATCTCGCTAACAAAAGGAACATTTGCAACTTTATAGCCTCGGTAAGCTAAATACATACTGGTGGGAGATTTTGATGTGCGTGAAACTCCAACCAAAATTATATCGGCTTTATCAATATCTTGAATATTTTGTCCATCATCATGATTAATGGTATAGTTTATTGCCTCAATGCGCTGAAAATATTCGTTATTTATCTCAGCATGTAAGTCAAGTTTTTCGTCTTTTTCAATTTCAAGATAGGATGAGATTTCCCTAATAATGTGTGATAATATCGCTCTGTAGGGAATTTTTAGCTTTATACAATTATTTTTTAGATATTTTCTTAGCTCATCATTAGTAATAGTGCATATAACAAAATTATGCTCATCACTTTTTCTATTAATTTCCTCTAAAATTTTGTCAATCTGCTCTTCTCCTTTTACGAAAGACCAAACATATTCGATCGTTTCTACAGAACGAAAGTGTTTCAGAGCTGATTTTGCAACTGATATAACAGTTTCACCACTTGAATCTGACACTAAGTGTAGGTTAAGCTTTTTAAGGATCATCAACGTTATACTAAAAATAATAGCAAGCAATCTGCTACTGAAATTGTGCTAATTTATTATACTACGTAAATATAGAAAAACTATCTTGTTGATAAAACTCAAACTAATTGATAAATTCTTAACACAATTATTCTCAAAACGAATGTTTTTATTAAAGCCTACAAATTTCACTTCTTTTACTAAAAAAGCTCTACCTTGGCTTGGGGTTATTTGTTTCGCATGTTTTTTAATTGGAATGTTCTTGGCATTATTCTTCTCCCCAGGAGATTATAAACAAGGAGAAATTGTACGAATTATGTATCTTCATGTGCCTTCTGCATGGCTTGCTCTTGGAATATACGGACTCATTGCATCACTCAGTTTCATTTCATTGGTGTGGAACAATAGCGTTGCTAGTGTTTTGGCACATGCTGCTGCTCCTGCAGGGACAGTCTTTGCGGCAATATGCTTAATCACAGGTAGCGTCTGGGGAAAAGGAACATGGGGTACTTGGTGGGTATGGGATGCAAGGCTTACTTCAATGCTGATTTTGTTTTTTCTGTATGTTGGTTATCTTTCATTGTGGAGCGCTTTTGATAATCAAGCAAGAGCAGAGAAATCATCAGCAGTATTTGCCATTTTTAGTGCTATAAATATTCCCATAGTAAAATTTTCTGTGAATTTATGGTCTACTCTTCATCAGCCAGCAAGTATTTTTAGAAAAGGTGGAGTAGCAATAGAAGGTTCTTTACTGCTGCCACTAATTGCAATGTTTATATTTTGTACCACACTTTTTTTAGTAGTGTGGATACTTAATGCCCTTCATTTAATTAATTTGCAGAAGATAAAGAGAGAAATCAGCATGCGATATTAGGTATATAGTTCCAGAGTGTAATGTTGTGAACAGCTACGGAAATTAAAATGTAGAGCAATCATCAGCAGAGACTGAGTGGTATAAAAAAATAGCTGAAGAATGTAAAAAAGGAAGTGGTATAGATAAATCTGTTACCGATAGAGAAGGTGAAATTGATACGGGCGAACCTGTTACTGATGAAGGAGAGAATGAAAATGGAGAAATTACATCTCGAAAAGTAACCTCAGATTGTTCCAAGTATGAAAATTGTGGGCCATATTCTCATTTTTATAAAGTTGATAATAAGATAGGTTGTCAAGGTTTTAGTGCATCTGATTTACTAAAGGAATTATATCCTGAGATGTACAGTAATCCTAAGATTGCAAAATATATAGAAGGGGGAGCAAATGGTAATTATGGTGCAGTAAATTTTAAATTTGCCTTTACAGAGGATCTTAATTCAATATCCTGGCTTGGTAATATAGAATGTGAAAAATGTGTCGATGATCAAATAGAGTTAGCGTGTCAAGAAGAAGAGATTAAGAGTTTCTGTTACCCGAACGTTTACTATGGTAATCCAGAATTCAACAAGAGCTTTTTTTCCAGAGGAGCATGTCCTAATCTCTTTAGAGAGTCCAGTGAAACAAGTGTTGTAAAAGCAAAACAAGTTGCACCATTGATACTTGTTAATACCTTAGGACAAATGATAGATAAAGAGGGTAATAACACAAAGTATACTATGATGCATTGAAGCGTTATCTAAATGATGATAGTAAAATCAAGGATTGTGGAGATAATCAAAAGTGTAAGGATTATATTCCAATTATGGAGAAAGTTGCATGGAATAGTGATAAGGAAGTACTATTAAAAACTGCTGTTAATAATACGCAAGAAGCAAATCCTTACTATTATGGAAATGAGGATAATTCTACTTCCGTTGAATTTGGTTCTATATAAGGCTGAATTTGTCTAATTTTTTCTACACTAGACACAATTTAGTCGTATCTGAACAAATACATAATCTATATAAAGAGGACGTAGGTACCATCTGTCCTTTTAAGGCATTTATGTCAATGATATGCGTAATCCATGATTTTAAACATGATGATCCTCCTAAGTAATACAAAAAAACTCAGAAAAATGTACATAGCTATGATAGAAGTTATCTATACATAAGTACAATATACTTTAACTAGAGATTATAAATTAATTAAGTTGAAAAGTCTGCAGACGAAGATAGATTTCGAGCTCTAGAATATCTTCACTATCAAAATAACAAAGCTGTCAAAATTTGCAAGTAATTTTTATCGCAACTGTACAAACATTGCACAGGACAAATTTAAAATGCTGTAAAATGGTGTCTGTTCAGACGCATGTGAAACCAGTGCTTCTTTTCATCCCACTTCCATACGGCTAAACCCTTTTCATAATCTCCTATCTATCATTTCTTAAACCACTCCCCTGAACGGATACAATTAAATACATTTTTAACATTTTTATAGAAAACTATTAGTATAGATTTGTATGCTGCCCTCATGGCTATTTTAAAATGTTTAATACTCCTTTTCATTATTTCTTGTACACATCTACCTAACAAGCAACATTCTGTTAATATAGACAATTATAAGCACGATTATTCGTTGCAACAATATAATACTCCTTTGAAGAATAACGAACCAGCAATACCAGAAATGATACCTTTACCGGTAGAGTTTCCCAATCTTACAACCAGTAATCAGTTTCTTTCGATTAATGTTGATGAAAAAGTACCAGTAAAGGATTTACTGATTGAGATAGGAAAACTTTCTGACGTTAACTTAGACATAGATCCCAAAATATCAGGTAATATTATTTTAAAGCTAAAAGATAAGAACATAAACGAAGTAATTCAGAATATAGCCAACAGCGCCAAATTGCGTTACTCAATGAATAATGGTGTAATTAGAATTGAACAAGATTTGCCATATGCACAAAATTATTACGTAGACTTCATCAATATTCAACACTCTGCGCAAAGGAGTTTTATCATTGGTAACAATATTACCGACAGTGATGGTGATAGAAACTATATGAAATCTCAATATAGTAGTGATTTATGGAATTCATTAGAAAAAGGCTTAAATGCAATAATGGATGTTAACGGAGTAGATGATGGTGAGTTTCTTTCATCCAACAGAGAAACTGGTGTCATTATTCTAAATGCTAGAAAAGATATTCACAAAGCTGTTGAAGAATATATTAATAAAGTTAAGAAATTGGCGTCTTCTCAAGTAATGATCGAGGCCAAAATAGTTGAAGTTTTATTAGACGATAAATACCTTTCTGGTATCAACTTAAATGATTTGCATAATGAAACCAAATCTATAACAAATCAAGGTAACTCTATTATTGACCTAGCAATTAACTCTAGTGTGAGTGATTTAGGAGATTTAGTAAAAATTTTAAATAAATTTGGCACTTCAACCGTAATTTCAAGCCCTAGAGTACATGCTATAAATAATCAGCAAGCAATGATTTCATTTACTAAAAACCATATCTATTTTACTTCCGATATACAGAAAGATACCGGAAACTCCAATCATGCCTTAATTACCAAGATGAATAGCACTCCAATAGGTGTGGTGTTAATAATCCACCCAAGCATTAACATTGATACTAATGAAATATTCATGGATATACATCCAACCTTATCAAGAATTAACGATTACACTAAAGACCCAAATATAGAATATGTCGCACAGCAGAATAAAATGAAATTAAATAGTGACATTCCAATTATTGAAACCAGAGAAATGCACTCTACGTTAAAAATTAAGAGCGGCGAAGTTATGGTAATTGGTGGGCTTATAGAGCATAGAAAAGATAACCAAAACTTATTGCATCAAAAGTCAAAAAAACTGGCTAAGACAGTAGAAACCGTCATCTTCCTGAAAGCAACAATCGTACCAACACTTGGTTTATTAGATATAAAAGATAGGAATTTATATATATATTAAACGTATCCGTTCAGGCAATGGCATCAACTTAAGGAAAGATGTTGGGGTTGCTATTATGATAAGAAGAGAGTATCAGAATGATAATTAAGACAGCTTAATCACAAATCTGTTGCGGTAAATTTAAGTTACTTTAGTCATATATTAAAGTTTTTAAACAGGTCTTAGTTTACTTACTTTATTGTTTTCTTTATTATCAAATATTGCTTTAAATAATATGGAGGAGCACATTGTCAGCAATTGCCGTTATTGATTTTGGTTCACAGTTTACACAGCTTATTGCAAGACAAATCAGGGAAATGGGCGTTTACTGTGAAATATTTCCAAGCAATATCGATTTCGAAACAGTATCAAAATTCAATGGATTTATTTTTTCTGGAGGACCGCAATCTGTAAATGACAATTGCTCTGAAGTAAGTGAAGTAGCACATAAAATTATAAAACTTAACGAAACAATAAACACTCCTATACTTGGAATATGTTATGGACAGCAACTCATTTGTCATTATTTCGGGGCAAAGGTAAGAAAAGAATTCAATCAGGAATTTGGCAAAACTAAAATCAAGATACTAAAAGAATCCCCAATTATAAAGGATACTTGGAACGTTAATTCCGAAGTCGATGTGCTAATGAACCATGCAGACAGTGTCGAAACTATACCGCAAGGATTTACTGCTATTGCCTCAGGTATAATAAATCAAACAATCGCAATAATTGCCAACGAACAGCGGAAGATTTACTGTACTCAGTTCCATCCTGAAGTTAAGCCTACGACAAATGGTAGTAAACTTCTCTCTAATTTCTTAGATATTGCAAATTGTGAGAGAGATTGGACAATGAAGTCATTCGTTGAAAAACAGAAAGAAAAAATTCAAAACTTAGTAGGGGAGAAAAAAGTAATTGCTGCAGTAAGTGGGGGGGTTGATTCAAGTGTTGCAGCAGTTCTTACACACAAAGCTATAGGAAAACAATTAAACTGTATTTTTATCGATACTGGGTTATTGCGTAAGAGCCAGACCACTGCTATGTTAAAAGAAATTCCAATAAATTACGTTGATAAATCAAACTTGTTTTTAAGTAGGTTAAAGGGAATAACTGATCCGGAAGAAAAGCGAAAAATTATCGGCAATACTTTTATCGAAGTATTTGAAGAAGAGGCAAAAAAAATAGGTGATGTGGATTTTTTAATGCAAGGCACCATTTACTCTGATGTAGTTGAATCAGGGCACGCTTCAGGAAACACTAGTACAATTAAATCTCATCACAATGTTGGTGGGTTGCCAGAAAAAATGAATCTGAAACTAGTAGAACCTTTACGCTATCTCTTTAAAGATGAAGTAAGGCTGCTTGGCAAAGAAATTGGGCTTTCAGATGAGATAATATTTCAACATCCATTTCCTGGGCCTGGACTTGCAGTGAGGATCATAGGTGAGGTTGATGAAGAAAAGGTACGAATATTGCAAGAAGTAGATGAAATATATATCAACACAATGAAAAATTATGATCTGTATGATAAAATATGGCAGGCTTTTGCTGTACTGTTACCAGTAAAAACTGTGGGAGTTATGGGAGATAATCGTACATACGGATATGTTTGCGCTTTAAGGGCTGTGACTTCATCTGATGGCATGACAGCTGATGCATTTCCATTTGAAAATAAAGATCAACATTCGTTAGTATTTTGGAGGTTTTTGCAAGACGTCAGTAGTATAATTGTTAACAAGGTTTCCGGAGTAAATCGAGTTGTGTATGATTTAACTTCCAAGCCACCAGCAACTATTGAGTGGGAGTAGCAATAATTTCATTCCAGTTTCAGCTACTCGAATCACACCAAAGAGGCTGCTTGCATAACTCAAATTTTAAGGAAAACTATTTAATGTCATTCCAGCGCGTGACGCTGGTTCCTGGATCCCAGTGTCCGGGCACTGGGATGACAACGAAGGGTTATTTGGATAATAGCCGTACTTGATCTGGATTCCAGTGTCAAGCTACTCGGATGACAGAAAAAGGAGCACTTGGATGACAAGGAAGTTGAATGACACCACAGAGGCTACTTGAATCTAATTTACTATTCACAATCCCAGTTATTAGCTTGTTTTAATCGACTTTTTATCATAATCATGTAATAATTAAACATATCGTTTGATATTGAAGGTAAAATCATGACAAGAGAATATGAATCACTGAAAACAGTACTGAGGACGATTGAGGCTAAGAAAGATTTAAATAAAGATAATATAATTAAGAAAATACAAGAAGAACTAAAGAAACAGAATCAAGATCTATATCAAGAGTGGGAGAAAGGTAATTTTGATGTAAATCATGTATTTGATATTTACCCATACGAAAAGTGGACGTTATTAATTATAGCTGCTGAGAATGGTTACAAAAAGACAGTAGGGTTTTTAATCGGAGCAAAAGCAGATGTTAATGTGAGAGATAAAAGTGGGTACACTGCTTTGCACTTTGCTGCTTACACAGAGATAGTAGAGGTTTTACTCAAAGAAGGAGCAAAAGTTAATGCAGTAGATAAAGATGGAAAGACTCCTTTAGATCATGCTAAGAGTCAAGACGTAGTAAAAGCTCTATTAGACGCAGGAGGAGGCTCTTTTGTAAAAGCGCGTAATAAAGCAAAGATTGCCGGTGGAGTAACTGGATTATTAGGCACTGCTATAGCAGTGGCACTTTTTACAACTGGAACAATTACAGCTCAGTTGACACCTATCGTTATAGCAGTGGTTGCAGTTACAGCAGCAGCACTGGTAGTTGGTTGTGCTACATATGCATTACTAAAGCCTAGTACTAAAGTTGATGGAGCAGAGAAACCATCTGCCGCCTTAATAAATGGACAGCAAGCACCTACTTGACAGTAGAGCGTGTGACGCACAGCTGTATGAACATTATCTGTAGGATGCCAGTGTATGGGCACTGGGATCCAGTTAAGTTGGTAAGCATAAAAGTAATGTAAAAATACAATGTTTTTGATGATGGAAAAATGGATCCCAGTGTCAAGCATTGGGATGACACCGAAGCTGAATGACACCTTCCTGCTAAAAAATGTTCGCACAGTTGTACGTCACGCACTGATTGGATTTTTGCTTCGTGTAAAATAGTTTCAAGGCTGTATTTTCTTTATTTTGCTTATAGCTTCCACAAGCAATGCAAACATAAATGAAGAATACAAACATGCTTTTGGTAGTTCTATGTGAAGCCCTTCAAGTGTTAGATATACACCGACGAGTAAAATAAATAGAATGGCAATTACTTTTAAGCTTGGGTTGGATTTTATTACCTGAGCGGTATAACTTGATGAAAATAGCATCGCTAGTATGGAAAATGTAAATGCTATGGCAATGATTATCATATTGTGAGTTAATGCTATGGCAGTTAATATCGAATCAACCGAAAAAACTAAATCTATTAATATAATTTGTAGCACAACTAAAAAAAATTGTGATTTAACATTTGCCTTTGTTTTATTCTCCTTATGTACAAAAATGTCGCTCCATAACTCCATAGAGCTTTTAACAATAAGGAATAACCCTCCTGCAATCATAAGTAAATCCTTTACTGAGATATCCAGAGATACAGTGTGAAATATAGGCTTTTGCATTGATAATATATATGATGTAAAAAATAGTATTACAAAACGCATCAATAGCGCCAAGCCAAAACCTATAAGGCGGGCTCTTTCTCTCAGCAGATTTGGCACCTTATCTATTGCTAGAGAAATAAAGATTAAATTGTCTATACCAAGTATAGTTTCAAGTAGCGTAAGTATCAATAAAGTCCAAGCATCAGCTAGCATTTTCATTCCAAAGTCAGATTTTGTACTTTACAATAGATGTGTAAAAATTAAGTAACTTCGCCTAGGTAATTAAAAAATCAGCCTTACCCGAAAAAGGAAGAGAAAAAAGGTCATTTTTATAATAAAAGTACTTTTATAAGAAGAATAATAAAATTAAAAATCTAACTCTCTTTACGAAAATTTTAAATAGATTATAAAATAGTTGTACCATGAAAGTATATGCCTTCTTTGTAGACTAAGATTTTTCTTTAAATTAAGATAGATACATAGTAAAAGGAATTTATGACAAAAGAATCATTAGCAAAAACTGATATAGTGAAAGTTGAAGATCAGAAAGCACCAAAGAGCTTTTTTAAGATACTAGGTGAAGTAGCAAACGCTGTAAGATCATGGGTTGGCAATATTAACCCTGATTTAAGTAGTAGTCGCGATGTCGATAGTTTAGTCTTGAAGATGAACGAATGCTTAAACCCAAAGGGAGGTGAAGTCTCAGCACGTAAGAACACCGTATCTCTTGGTAATTTGTACTTGAGTTTATCAGAGGCAGGTCAAATAAAATTTTTACAAACCCTGGCAGAAAAATTCAATCCGGATAAAACGAAAATAGATGAAGAAATAAAAGTATATAAGAAAAATCAAGATTCTGAGTCGAGCTATAAGTTTGAACAAGACTTAATAAAAGTCCTTGAATCACCACGCTCTAAAATATTGAAGCAGTTTATCTCCTTACCAGAAGGTCTTAAGTTTATTGTTGATATGCGTTCTGATGTGCTTAAGCTAAAGAACCAATATGAAAATCTAAACCCACTAGAAAATGAATTAAAAAATATACTCTGTACTTTGGTTGATGTTGATCTACTTGATCTTCATCAAATCACCTGGGATTCACCTGCATCATTGTTGGAAAAACTTATAAAATATGAAGCTGTACATAAAATTTCTTCTTGGGGTGACCTAAAAAATAGGCTAGATTCTGATCGTCTCTGTTTTGCTTTCTTTCATTACAAAATACCAAACGAACCTCTAATTTTTGTAGAGGTTGCATTGATGAATGAGATTTCAGATAGTATTCAACACCTTTTGGATGAGTCAGTGCCCTCAAGTGACCCAAGTAGTGCAAGTACTGCTATATTCTATTCAATATCAAACACTCAAACTGGTTTATCTGGAATTAGCCTCGGTAACTTTTTAATAAAGAGAGTCGTAGAAAAACTATCGCAAGAATTTAAAAGCGTAAAAGTGTATGCAACTCTTTCTCCAGTTCCTGGATTTACAAAATGGCTAAAAAATCAAGACGTAGCTTTATTAGGTAAGCTTAATATAAAACAATCAGGTACAGAAATTTTAGAAAGCATAAAAACTAACATTGAATGCGAAAAACAGTCCCTACTGAAACTTTGTGCACACTATTTGCTAAAGGTTAAAAGCAGTAGTGGTGGTGCTTATGATCCGGTCGCACACTTTCATTTAAGCAATGGTGCATCAATAAAACAACTAAACTGGATGGCTGATACTTCTGAAAAAGGCATTAGTCAGTCAGCCGGGATAATGGTGAATTATTTGTATGAATTGCCTAAAATAGGTAACAATCATGAGAATTATATGATTAATAAAGTGATTTCTCATTCAAAAAAAGTGTCAGCTATGTTAAAGGAATAATAGGAAGTGCGCAAGCATGTAGAAAGTGCTAACATTCCCTAATGTTTATGTATATAATATTGAATAGTTTTATGAGGTAAAATGTATTAGTAGTGAGATATTAAAAAAAATAAAACAAAAAATACAAGATAGAGTAACACGTAAAGAACTGTACAGTGTCTTTACATATTCTGAAGAAATAAAGTCATTTAATGATTATGTTAGTAGTATTAAACGTGATGGAATAAACTCAGAGAAATCAAGTCTATTGAAAGATATTTATGAAGGCCTTAATTCTATGTTTACTAACATTGCTATCGACTGGGATAGCAATCGAGGTAGCCTAAGTAGTGAAAAAATTAATATACATTATCAAAACTTAGGGTCTGTCTTAGAGATGGTAATCATAATTGAAGGATTGAAGACAGGATTGGGCCAAGCATACGTGATACTCGGCATTGATGAATCCACGTTAATTTGTGATATCGAATCACTTCAGAAAAAAATGGAAGAAAAGCTAAAAGGAATGCAACAACAAAATGAAGCAAGGCAAGAAGAATTAGAAAAGAAAATTGAAGAAAAGTTTAGAAAGTATATAGAAAACGGCACTATTGATGCAGTATCAATTGAAAAATATGATAATTGTAGTTTGTGTGATGCAGTAATCAATCTAAAAGACAACAGTAAAAGCATAAATATTGAGATAAGCGAGTTTTTAAATAATGATTTTCGTAAAAAAAACAATATTCATGAAATTCATATTTTAAATGGCGATCAAGAAGAAGTTGTCTGTGGCTTTGTAGATAAAAATGGAGTGAGGTGTTATAATTTAGGTACTGCAGCTCAATATGGAATAAAGTTTAATTGGTATATAGATGAAAGGGAATTTATCATTATATTAAGTGCTAATAGCGATGGCACTATTAAAATAGCAAGTGATAAGCCAGATGATAAAGATTTAGAAGAAAATAAAGATGTAAGAATTAAAGTTGGTAATGATTACCTAAGCCTTGCTGATGCAGTAAAAACATGCAAGCAGGAAAAGAATGAGGAAAGTAGCAAACTGAGTCAACCATCAACTACTGAATACTTCCGACCAGTACAGACGCCAGCTTAATGTTTTCAGCAAAAAGGAAGATAAGTAATTGCTCTTGTAATACTTAAAATGTAAAATAGATCTACTTAAATAAGTAGATCTATGAACAATATAAGAAATTTTGCAATAATAGCACATATAGATCATGGGAAGTCAACTCTTGCTGATCGTTTGATAGAAGAATGTAACGGTCTTGAGACAAGGGAAATGACCAATCAGGTACTTGACTCAATGGATATAGAGCGTGAACGCGGAATCACAATCAAAGCACAAACGGTAAGACTCAATTACACTGCAAATAATGGTAATAAATATTGCCTCAACCTCATGGACACACCAGGTCATGTTGACTTTTCATATGAAGTCAGCCGAAGCTTAGCTGCATGTGAAGGCTCACTTTTGGTGGTGGACAGCAGCCAAGGAGTTGAAGCTCAGACTCTGGCAAATGTGTACAAGGCAATTGACAATAATCATGAGATAATAGTTGTGCTCAATAAAGTTGACCTTCCTGCTGCAGATCCAGAAAAGGTAAAGCTTCAGATTGAAGAGGTAATCGGAATTGATGCAACTGAGTCAATTTTGATATCGGCAAAAACTGGTCTTGGGATAAAGGATGTACTTGAAGCTATAGTGACAAAACTTCCCGCTCCTCAAGGTGATACAAATGCTCCACTGCAAGCAATTTTAGTTGATAGTTGGTATGATCCTTACCTAGGAGTAGTAATTTTAGTGCGAGTTAAAAATGGAGTACTAAAAAAAGGCATGAGAATCGTTATGATGTCTAATAATGCTACATATCAGGTCGATAATATCGGTATTTTCACTCCTAAAAAAGTTATGACTGGTGAACTTTCAGCAGGTGAAGTTGGTTTTATAACTGCTTCAATGAAAGAAGTAGCAGACTGCAAAGTAGGAGACACTATTACTGAAGAGAAAAGGCCGTGCAGCAAGGCATTACCTGGCTTTAAAGAAGTACATCCTGTAGTATTTTGCAGTATTTTTCCCAATAACACAGATGATTTTAAATATTTAAGGGAAGCACTAGAAAAATTACATTTAAATGATGCTAGTTTTACATTTGATGCTGAAACGTCAAATGCCCTAGGTTATGGATTTCGTTGCGGTTTCTTAGGAATGCTACATCTTGAAGTCATTCAAGAAAGACTCGAAAGAGAATTTGATTTAGATCTAACAGCAACTGCACCGAGTGTTATATATAAAGTTGCAACACAAAATGGTAAAGTTTTAAATATCCATAACCCAAGCGATATGCCAGACCCTACAAAAATTGAAATAGTGGAAGAACCGTGGATCACTGCAACTATAATGGTACCTGATCAATATTTAGGAGAGATTCTATCTCTGTGTGAAGAGAGGAGAGGGGAACAGCAGGATTTATCTTATGTTGGTAATACGACAACAGCACTACTGAAGTATAAATTACCGCTGTCTGAGGTTGTTTTTGATTTTTACGATAGACTAAAATCAATTTCCAAGGGATATGCAAGTTTAGATTGGGAAATATCCGATTATCAGGAAAGTCAGATAGATAAATTAAGTTTTTTAGTTAATGGAGAACCTGTGGATGCGTTAGCCTGCATTGTTCATAAAAGCAGGGCAGAAAAAAGAGGCCGTGAAATATGTGCACGTTTGAAAGACTTGATACCACGCCAGCAATATAAAATCGCGATTCAAGCGGCAGTAGGCGGAAAAATTATTGCTAGAGAAACGATTAACCCGTATAGAAAAGATGTAATAGCCAAGCTCTATGGTGGAGACGTCACACGAAGGATGAAGCTGCTTGAAAAGCAGAAGAAAGGTAAGAAAAGATTGCATTCTGTAGGAAACATAAACATCCCACAAAATGCTTTTATTGAGGCTTTGAAAATAAATGATTAATATATATCCAAAAACATAAATTTAAAGAACTAAGTGATATTTTCTCAATAAATTTACTGACATTGATATGGGTAAATTTGAAATAGCTATGTGAATTTGTAAAACACTATATAAGATACCATACAACGAAATCATCCCAGTGTTAAACGCTGGGATGACAGAGAGCAGCTCAATTGCTCCACTCAATCAGTAAAAATCAGATATATGTAGACATTGGCTAAAACCATTCCAACAACATTTTAGTGAAACTTAACAAGCTTATCTATAGTTTTAGTGATGATTCTTGGAGTATTTGGAGAGACTTCTGAGCCCAGTCTATTTAACCGCTCTATAGCAAACCCGCTGTTCTCATTTATTATGAAATCACATAAAATATTTTCTATATCTTTAATAACACTTTCATGCTTTCTCAGAGGATGGTTATTCAGATATCTATGAATGGTTTTGATGCTAGAATACTCAACGAAAGCTTGATCTTTAAAAGCAAGTTGTCTCAATTTCTCTTTGAATTTTTCTTCTTCATCTCTTACTAAAAGGCAAGACTTTATCAGTGATTTTATAATCGAGTTTATAGCCTGATGTATTTCAGAATGCACTATAACTTTGATGATATTTTCTTCCACTATGCAATCATAAGTGCTTTTTTCGCTCTTTAATGACTCTATAAGCATTTTGCTATTTTGCGAATTCAATTCCAGATTCTCTTCACTTATAGGAGTCATTATAAAGGTATTCTTATTTACCCTGATGTAAAATTGTGGCAACCCTTTAGAACAGGCAAATGCTACATCCTTAGACTCAAGTGCGTGATTGTATGAAGAAGAAAGGGTGCTTGCTATAACGCTACTTGGTACTTTCATTCCATGATTACTTAGGTGATTTAACACATTCTCAACATCATGATATGTAAAACCTGTATCTTTTATCAATTCAACAACTTCTATGCAATTGTGTTGTTTATACTCTATTGTCACTTCTTCTGTAAAAAGAGTTTTAGCTGCTATATGCTTATCAAGCACTGTGAAAATCTTGATGAAACTCTCTAAATCTTGTTTGTTAATTAATTCAATACTAATTAAGTTTTTGCTAACAATTATAATATTTTTTATCATTTTTTCCCACTAAAAAAACTCACTAGATGAATTGTATTTTTAATTCATTAAAAATTGTTTAAAGTGGGTATGCCAGCAACAGTAAGACAAAAAAATCACATAAAATCTTCATTATGTATTATATTACATCCCTCGTGTTCATCACTGCCGCTTGTGTAAGCTGTTGCATTAATGCTATCTTCATTGTTATTTAACATATTATCCAACTTTCCTTCTTTTTCAAGATCCATCAATTTGTCACATCCAGCAATATGATGTACATAATCACCATTTTCATCAGTAATAAAAATTTGTGGAACTGTCCTGACGTTATATTTTGATTTTATACCGTCAAACAAATCCGAGTTTCTAAGTACATCAATTTCTTCGTATTTCACACCTTTTTCATCCAATAACTCTTTTGCTTTCTTGCAGAATGGGCAGTACTTCTTCACATATATTACAACTTTTCCTTTAGTGTTTTTCACGATTTATCTCCATAGTTTATAAAATACAACTATTATATATAAAAAATATATATAAAATATCAAATTGTATGAAAATTATTTACAACTGTGAGCGAGGGATAAAAGATAATGTGGCGCTAACTTTCGGAAATTTCGATGGCGTTCATTTAGGGCATAAGTTTGCAATTTCCAATCTAAAGAAGGTAGCACAAGAAAGAGGATTACCCTCTGCAGTTTTAACTTTTGAGCCTCACCCATCAACTGTTTTATTTAGTAGGAACAATTTTAGGTTAATAGATCAAGAACAAAAAAGGGAACTAATCAGCAGCTATGGTATAGATTACTTGTATATTATTAATTTTAGTAGAGGTTTTTCTGAGGTTAGCTGCGATGACTTTATTGGTAAGATTTTGGTAAAGAAGTATGGTGCTAAACATATAACTGTTGGAGAAAGTTGTACTTTTGGTCACAAACGATTGGGTAACATATTAACTCTAGAAAAATATTCTCAGATGTATGAATATTCTTTAACTAAATTAGAGCCATTGATAATCGATAGAAAAATTTGCTCTTCTTCCTCAATCAGGGAGTGTTTACAAAAAGGAGAAATAGAAATTGCTAATAAATTGCTTGGTAGGTCTTATCAAGTTTCTGGTATTGTAACAAAAGGTGCATGTAGAGGTAGAGAAATAGGGTTTCCAACCATAAACATTCCGATAGAAGATTACATGATAAAACCTAAGCTTGGTACATATTACGCCAAAGTTGCATTTTCTGAAAATAGTTCAAGTTGGCTATATGGAGTAGTCAACATTGGTATGAGACCTACATTTAAGGACTTAAAAAAACCTATAGTAGAAATGCATATATTTGACTTCAACGAAAATGTATACAATTTTAAGGTTGATATACAACTTTTAAAATTTATTAGGGCAGAAAAAAAATTCCATAGTATTAACGAGTTAACAAAACAGATAGATCGTGATATAATGAAGGCTTACCAGTTAAAGATAAATTTATGAAAAGGATATGTTTAGTTATTATATTGATTATAGTATCATTCGATCAAACAAGTAAATTGTATATAAACTCTTTGATTGATGAGGGGGAGTCAATCGAGATTACTAGTTTTATGAAATTAGTTGAAGTTTGGAATTCAGGAATTAGCTTTGGAATGTGTAGTACTCTGCCGCATGGCAGCTTCTTTTTTTCAGCATGTTCAATATTAATAATTGGTATACTTACATACTTGATATATAAATCTAATGATAAGTCAATTTACCTTAGTTTTTCTCTGATGATTGGTGGAGCGATCGGAAATGTAATTGATAGAATCTATTGGGGAGCTGTATATGACTTCATATATTTTCATATCAATGATTGGTATTGGCCAGCCTTTAATTTAGCAGATCTATCTATAGTTTGTGGAATGTGTACATTGTTATATAAGTGGTATATATATGATAGGTCTATCTCTAAGCAAAATGAGGAATGAAATAATGCTTCGCAAATTCTTTAGTTTTTTTATACTATCTGTGTTTTTTTTCATTTGTCCGATTTCTTTGGAAGCTGAAATCATAAAGCATGCTAAGCTCAGTAACGGATTGGATGTTTATGTAGTACCTAATCACCGAATTCCAGCTGTTTTTCATGCAATAATATATAAAGTTGGGGGAATGGATGACCCAATTGGCAAAGCAGGCTTGGCTCACTACTTTGAACACTTAATGTTTGAAACTACAGGAAAATTTAAAGACATAGAATCCACTTTGGGCAGCATTGGGGCCCAATTTAATGCTTTTACCACTAAAGAATACACCTGCTACTACGAATTAGTTCTCAAAAAAGATTTACCATTAGCAATGGAAATTGAAGCAGATAGAATGGGCAATTTTGATGTTACGCAAGACAAAATAGATAGAGAAAAAAATATCGTATTAGAAGAAAGAAAGATGAGATTTGATAATAATCCTGAAGCTTTACTATGGGAGGAAATGAACAGTGCATTTTATCGTAATGGCTATGGTAGGTCTGTTATTGGTTGGGAGAGCGATATTAAAACTTACAATCAAGATGACATAACAAGGTTTCATGATAACTATTACCATCCAAGCAATGCAATATTGCTGATTGTTGGCAATGTGAAATTTGATGAAGTAGTGAAATTAGCAGAAGAAAAATATGGCGAAATTAAAGCTAAGCCTATAATTAGGCATTATCCAAACCAAGATTCAATACATAATGCAGATATATCGGTAATTTTAGAAAGCACTGAAGTAAAAGAGCCAGTTTTATACTTTCGCTATAGTGTTCCTTTATTTGAGCAAATAAGTGAAACTTTTCCTGTTGATTTGGCAGTTGATGTTTTGGGGAATGGCAAGTCTAGTAAGCTATATAAAGATTTAGTTCTAGATAAGAATGTAGCAGTAGAAGTGTTTGCTTATTATAATAGCTTAGCTTTTAGTAATGGTTACATTGAGATTCGGGTAACTCCAAAAAGCGGGGTGAATTTGGATGCTGTTGCAAGAGAGTTAGAAAATTCTATTAATCACTTTAACTCTGAAGGAATAACAAGTGAAGAGTTGCAAAGTACAAAGTCTAAATACAAAGCAGCACAGCTTGATAATCTATCTGATTTAACTAATATAGCAATGTTTTATATACCACGTCTAGCACTAGGTATTCCACTTGATGAAATAGACATTTCATATAGCAAAATTAATGATGTCAATCTAGAGGATGTAAATAATAAAGTTCACGCTATCTTTTCTACTAATAAATTAGTTGGTCGTTTGCTACCAAAAGGAGGTAATAATGAAGATAAGTAAATATGTATTTCTATTTTTTTTCTGTCTAGGCTTTAATTTGCAAGCAAGCAGTCACTTAAATATAGAGGAGGTTACTACTAATAAAGGATTTAAGTTTTTATTTGTTGAAAACCATGATCTACCAAAAGTTTCACTTAATATATCATTCAAAGATGCAGGTTGTGTGTATGAAAGTGCAGAAAAGCAGGGGCTTGCTTGGTTTACTTCTCTTGTAATTCAAGAGGGAGCAGGAAAAAATGATGCCAAAGATTTTGCGAAAAAGCTTGAGGATAAAGGAATTAGTTTAAATTTTACTGCTGGTTTAGAAGCATTTAGGGTTTCATTAAACACTTTATCTGAGAATCTAGAGGATGCAATTTCACTACTGAGTGATGCTATAATGCGCCCTAAAGTTGATCCTGAGGGGTTAAATAGAGTATTCGAAAAAGTCAAAGTAAACTTTAATAATTTTGAAAAAGACCCTTATTTTATTGCTGCAAAAGAGTTAGATACATTGTTGTTCAAAAAACATCCTTACTCAAGAGATCCATATGGAACTCTAGACACTATAATGAACATTACTAGAGACGATGTTTTAACATACATAAAGCGTAGTTTTACTAAGGATAATATCGTTATTAGTATTGTTGGTTGTGCAACAAAAGAAGAAGTTAGTACGCTGCTCGATAAATATTTATCTAAGTTACCATCAAAAAGATCGAAAGTTAGGAAGGTATCTGTAAAAAATGAATTTGGGCCTGCAGAAAGTAAGAGCGTTTTTATGGATATACCACAGAGTGTAATACTTTTTGCTCAAAAAGGCATAGCATATGAAGACCCTAATTACTATAATGCTAGTGTTTTGATTAATGCGCTTGGTGGTATGAGTCTAAACTCAATACTGATGAAAGAGTTGAGACAAAATCTAGGTATTACTTATGGTGTTAGTGCACGTAATGTTCCTAATAAGCATGGAAATATTATATCTGGATTTATGAGTACTGATAGTTCCACTGCTAGCAAAGCTATATCAGCAGTAAAAGATACATTTAGCAGAATAAAAGAGGAAGGAATTGACGAACAATTATTCAAGGATGCAAAAACCAGTTTAGTAAATAACCTTATCTTCTCTTTTCTATCCAATAATGCGAATACAGCAACGTTACTGGATAGTATGCAGATAGATGATCGTGATATTAACCATATAAATAATTATGCAAATATCATTAATGATGTTCAATTGGAAAAAGTAAACAAGCTGGCAAGTTCTTTACTGAATCCTGAAAATTTATTTTTTGTTGAAGTTGGAAGAAACGCTCAAGGTCAATAGTTAATACCTTCTGCTATTGATCTTACTGCTTTTACATAACACTTATGCTCTTCAGCTAGAATGCGCTCTGAGAGACTGTGAACATCATCATTTGGTAACACTGGAACAGTAGCTTGAGCGATTATGGCTCCAGCATCAATTTCAGGAGTAACATAATGCACAGTACATCCTGTAATTTTTACACCCGCTTTCAGAGCTTGCTCCTGAGCATTTAGGCCCTTAAATGACGGAAGTAAAGAGGGATGAATATTTATAACTTTGTTATGCCATTTATTCAGGAAATTGGCCTTTATAATTCTCATAAACCCTGCAAGGCAAATTAAATCAACCTTATGTTGAACAAGTATTTCATGAATTTTATCAGTATCAAGTGGCTTATCTTCAACAACAAACGCTGAAACTCCTGCTTGCTTTGCTATTTTAAGGCCTCCAGCTTCACTATTATTTGTGATAACACACACAGTTTCAGCAGGGAAATTCTGATCTTGACATGCTTCTATTAAAGCCTGCATGTTTGATCCTCTACCTGAAATTAGTATTCCGAGTTTTATCTTTTTCATTTTAGTGCAGCCGTAAGAATGGATATTAATAAAATAGCTCAAAAGGAAAGTTTATTTTAGAATAAATACTATTGTGTAGCAATATTTTACACTGCTGGATAACATGGAATTAAAGAAATCATTCAGTTTGAAGTAACTTTAACATTTAATTTTAGGAATATTATACAATTTATGGTAAATAAATGCATATTTTTATGGCTGCGTTATTATTTATTTAACAAAGTATTAGTATAATTTACTACACTGAATTAAATGGAGAAAATTCAATGAATAAATTACCAAGCAATGCAAAAACAAGCAAGTCTCAGGTTACTCAGTGGGAGGTAATAAAAAATTGTGAATATTCTGATAATTGTTTATCAAAAGTAGTAACTTTGTACGTCATTAAAATGGCAGAATTATCAGATATTTATACGAGTAATGAACCTGAAATTAATACTATACTTACAAGAATAAGCATAACAAGTGAAAATGCATTTTTAAATAAGGTTGTTGATATTGAAATTATGGAGGGCATTTTTCCGTACAAATTCAACAGCAAGAAGAAAAATAACATATCAAGGCTAGAAGATTTGTACAATTATTTATGTTCTACTGTTATTGATAGCCTTCCAAAAGAAATGCTTGAAAGCCTAAGAAGAGAATACAGAGACGCTGTTAACTTATTTAAAGCAATTACTTAACTAGGTGTAGCATTTTTAAGACTTTACCTTCTATTTCAGAAATGCCACTTTCAAGATCTTTATCTATCAAACATATGGTAGATAAATATGTTTTCTGCTTCTTTTCAACATTGATAGTTAAAGTTCCAGGAGTAATCGTAACCGAGTTAGCAAATAATGCAATGGTCTTATCATTATGTCCTATGCATTCTCTTACAATAACAATTGGCTCAACTGTAGATTTGAATCGTAGCACCTTTTTTGCTACATAAATACTTGAAAAAATAATTTGGTAAATTAGCCAAGGTATATAACTTATAAGCTGATAAAGTGACAGCCTACCACTATCATTTAGAATTTGACTAAGGGCACTTTCAGCATCAATTAACCTTTTAAAGATAATCAATGTGAACACAGAAGAAAATACTCCACAGAGAATAAAAAAAGGCTCAAAATAACCAGACAATGTAATCCATAGAGAAGACAAAATCACAAATGATAGAGAAAAAAACTTAATATTTTGCCTGACTTTCATGATTTGGAGTATAGCTTAAATGATTTTTTAGGAAAATAAAAAGTTCTTGATTTTTGTGTCAAAGAACATAATAACCAAGTTATTTTAATAAGTAGTGGAGATTATGACGCTTGATGATTTTCTAAAAATGCTTGAAGAAATAAATGATACTTCAGGTTTAAGCAAGAACAACATAGTTGAACGAATAAAAATAAAATTAGAAAGAATTGATTTACGGAGGTGGGAAGATAGTGGATTTAATATCAATCATATATTCACTACACATAGTGATCTAGATCCTGTAGAAACTACATTGTTGCATTTTGCTGCTAAGAGTGGCTATGAGAACATAGTAATAGCTCTAATTGAATATGGAGCATATGTTGATGCATGGGACAGCGATGGATGCACTCCTTTACATTTTGCTGCTGAATGGAACCACAAAGGCATATTAGATATTTTAATTGAAAGTGGAGCAAATGTTAATGCGTGGGACAATGATGTATGTACACCTTTACATCTTGCTGCCGAAGGTGGGAATGAAAGTGTAGTAAGAGCTCTAATTGCATGTGGAGCAGATGTTAACGCGCAGAACAATGATGGACACACTCCTCTACATTTTGCTACTAAGAGTGGCTATGAGAACATAGTAATAGCTCTAATTGAACACGGAGCATATGTCGATGCGTGGGATAATTATAGAAGCACTCCCTTGCATTTTGCTGCTGAAAGTGATAATGAAAACATAGTAAGAACTCTGATTGAACATGGAGCATGTGTTAATGTGTGGGATAGTTGTGGACGCACTCCTTTGCATTTTGCTAGCGATCATGAAAGTATAAGAGATATTTTAATTGAAAGTGGGGCATATGTTAGTAAACAGAACAATAATAGATATGCTCCTTTACACTTTGCTATTGAATGGGGCTGCAAAGATGTGATAAGTTCTTTGTCAGGTAATGCTAGTCCTGGGGCTGAAATGGCAGTAGGAAGAGTGGAACAAATTACACTTGCAGGAAGATTGGAGCTTTTTTAACCAAACTTGCATTTACTGAGATAATTGTTTTGTTATGAATTAAACCAAAAGTTCTGTAATATATTGAAGCTTAAAGATATCTTTAGATATGGAAGTTATTGCAGAAAATAGAAAAGCAAGGTTTGAATACTTTATCTTAGAAGAATTTGAAGCAGGTATGATCCTCTTAAGTAGTGAAGTGAAATCACTAAGGGAAAGAAAAGCAAACATTTCTGATGCTTACGTTACCGAAAAAAAAGGTGAAATATGGCTAAACAATATGCATATCGCAGAGTATAAAGCTGCAAACCAAAAGAATCACAAGCCAAAAAGAGAACGAAAATTGCTTTTGCATAAAAAAGAGATAAATAAGCTAATTGGTCAAATCAAAACCTCTGGAATAACTGTTGTGCCACTTTCTATCTATTTTAATGATAAAGGGTTGGCAAAAACTAAAATTGCCATTGTGAAAGGAAAAAAACTCTATGATAAGAGAGCAACCATAAAGCAGAGAGAGTGGGAACGTGAGAAAAGTAGATTGTCTAAGAATAATTTGTAGTAAAATATGTCTTTAAGTCCAGTTATTTTTAGCATCGGTCCTGTTTCTATATATTGGTACTCTTTAGCATATGTTTTGGGTATAGTTTTTGCATATTGGTATTTACATAAGCTAGACAATCAAAAAATATTTACTAAGAATTTTTACGATTCGTTATTAACAGCCGTTATTATAGGCATTATCCTTGGAGGTAGGCTTGGGTACGTATTGATATATGATCCAGTTCTCTATATAAGCAATCCTATCGAAATACTAAAGACCTGGGAAGGAGGTATGTCATTTCATGGCGGTGCTATAGGAGTTTTGCTTGCAGTAATAATCTCCTGTAGAAGACATGACATTCCTATATTTTACACACTGGATCTAATTTCTTGTGGAGTTCCGATAGGTTTACTTCTAGGCCGCATAGGTAATTTTATAAATGGAGAGTTATTTGGCAGGGTTACAAATATGCCGTGGGGTATGGTATTTCCAGAAAATGGTGATAATTTATTGCGCCATCCAAGCCAACTTTATGAGGCATTTTTTGAAGGAGCGCTACTTTTTGTAGTTGCAAATTCACTGTTTTTCTTGACTAGAGTGAAACTGTATTACGGTGCAACAACTGGTATTGCAGTTATGTGGTATGGAATAGCACGTTTTGTTGTTGAATTTTTCCGCGAGCCAGACTATCAAATTGGCTATTTATGGTTCAATTTAACTATGGGACAATTTCTTTCTATACCTATGATTTTGCTGGGAATGCTTATATATTTAGGTGCGTTGAGCTTAAGATTTAATACGAAATCTGTTCAATAGAGAAAAGGTAAGTTTAATCGAAAAATATAGTGGAAGTTTATTTATTCCATACTATGTACAATTATGTGAATTTTTGTCTTGCAGAGAATAAATGTAAGACCAGCAAACCTTCGTTGTATAGCTATAAGAAAAACTTAGTAGCTACTGACCAAATTCATTACTAAGTAGATATTCATTTTCCACCAGAATATTCCTGATTGAGAAGCTACTTTATTAAAACATATTTTTAAATTTTTGCCAAAAACCTGGTTGATTATCATTAACCTTTGTGAAGGCTATGTTTAAACTGTATCTCGGATCATTTGGCATATCATATCTAATATTCAGTATTGAAACTTCGTTTTTATTATGAACAGAAACATCGTCATATGATAACTTTGTCGTGTAGCACTTTATATGCTTTTGCTTATCATATACTATATCACCTGATTCCCCTTCTAGTTCTACAAATTTAGTTTTTTCTGACATTCTTTTATTTTTATTAGATCCTTGTCTAGTGATATTGAAACCGGTAGTGTATTACCAGCATACTCTTTAGCTAAAAGCTCACTTTGAGGATACATTTTTATTTCCCTTCCAAAATGTGAGTCTATAAAATTATTGCTCCAAAATTTGTCTCCAGAATGTACATATTCGTCAGTAGCATACGGTACACCACCATAATTGCATTGAACTTTGTATCTCCAACGCCATTATTTTGAAAAAAATCATGAATGGCAGCGTAACTATCAGCAGCATCATTTATGTAATCCATTACCTACCCCTTAAAACCTTTTAATTTATTATATCACAAGAAATTAAATCTATCAATAAAAAGACTTTTTTTGATATCAAGTATCTAGGAAGCATATTGATAGGATTGTGACATTCGTATTTCCCAATTCTTCACATACTGCTGGACTAATTCAGGATAATTTTCAATAATTAATAAATTTTCAGCGTTTCCCTTTTCAGCTGTCTTACTGAGGTTAAACGATCCTGTGATGACTTTTTGATTATCAACAATTATTACCTTATTATGAGCAATTTTTGGCTTATTATCGATCCAAATCGGTATTCCATTTGAAAACAATTCGCTTATGACACTATATTTTGAATGGAGTTGTGATTTATCTAAGACAACTTTAACATCAACACCACGCTCTTTGGCGTTAATCAAAGATTTTGCAACTGTTCCAAGAGTAAATGTATATTCTTGAACTAAGATAGATTCTTTAGATTGGTCTATCTCGCTGATTATCGGTACAGCACAGTCTTCTTCAGGTGAGAAGCAAACTGTTGCTTTTGGGCAAGGCGAGAATGTAGGACCCACATAGTAATACAGAGAAAAACATGCCGACAAAAATAAAAGATATAAAAGCCTCACAAACCACACCTGAATTGTAATAGTCTAGACTTGATCTGACAAGCAAACAAAGTAAGATAAAAATATAGACAAGTTTTAAAGGAGTGTCAGATATGAATACAACACAAGAAAAAATACTAAAACCAAAGTTGGGATTGCTAGAACTTGCAAAGCAATTAGGAAATGTATCACAGGCGTGTAAAGTAATGGGATATTCAAGGGATACATTTATCGCTTCAAAGAACTGTATGAAACAGGAGGAGAAGAGGCTTTACACGAGATAAGCAAAAGCAAGCCATTGTATGCAAATAGAGTGTCGGAGGATATAGAAAAAGCAGTAGTTGAAATAGCAATAGAGTTTCCAGCATACGGACAAGAAAGAGCAGCAAACGAACTGAAAAAGAGAGGAATTCTCATCTCTGCAAGTGGAATAAGATCAGTGTGGCAAAGAAACGATCTTGAAAATTTTAAAAAGAGGTTAAAGGCATTAGAAGCAAAAGTAGCTCAGGATGGTATCATTTTAACAGAAGAACAGATAACAGCTCTAGAAAAGGCTAAGGAAGAAAAAGAGGCCCATGGAGAAATTGAAACAGAGCATCCAGGATACTTAGGTAGCCAAGACAGTTATTATGTTGGTAATATCAAAGGTATTGGACGAATTTACCAGCAAACCTTTGTTGATACCTATTCCAGAGTTGCTTTTGCTAAGCTTTACACAGAAAGGACTGCTATCACAGCTGCAGATCTTCTTAATGATAGGGTAGTACCGTTCTTTGATGAACAGAAAGTATCATTGCTACGTGTTTTGACGGATCGTGGTACAGAGTATTGTGGCAGACCTGAAAATCACGCTTACCAGCTATATTTAGGGGTAGAAAATATTGATCATTCTCGAACCAAAGCTCGTTCTCCACAGACTAATGGCATATGTGAAAGGTTCCACAGAACTATGCAAGATGAATGTTACAATATTATCTTTAGAAAGAAAATTTACACCTCTTTGGCAGAACTTCAGTTAGACGTAGACCATTGGGTGCATTCTTACAATAGATCTAGACCGCATTCAGGTAAATATTGCTATGGTAAGACTCCTATGCAAACCTTTTTTGATAGTATGCATATTGCTTATCAGAAAAATATTGATAGCATTAAACAGGATGTTGATTTTGGTTTTGACTTTGTTAATTCTTCTGTCAGTTAATTCATGCTTGTCAGATTAAGTCTAGACTATTACAGTTTTTATATTTGCTTGAGGTTAACATCATTGGCATTAAGCTTTTTTTATGGAATATAATAGATTTCTTGCATAACCAGCCAGCTTGGTATCCAATAAGAAAATCTTGATTCCAGCGTCACGAGCTGGAACTCTTTGAATTCCAGTTATGCAAGAAATCTAATACCAAAATGTTAAATGATCTTACTGTATATCTACAAATTCTTCCTGTGATTTTCAACTCTGGAGGTTATGTTTAAATTATAATATCTACCAAAAAATAGTCATTTTGCTTGGATATTTGATATAATTTAGATCTATTAAAGCAAAAGCATGAATGAAGTAATAACATTTGGTTGTCGTCTAAATTTCTACGAGAGTGAGTTAATCAAAGAAGCATTAAAAAAAGCAAAGAGAGAAAATGTTGTTGTAGTGCATAGCTGTGCAGTGACAAACGAAGCAGAACGCCAAGTGAAGCAAAAAATACGTAAGATCTATAAAAACGACCCAAGTAAAGAAATTATCGTAGTTGGCTGTGCCGTTCAATTAGATCCTAAATCATATAGTGATATTCCTGGTGTAAGTAAAGTGCTAGGTAATCAAGACAAGCTAAGAGCTGAAAATTATCTACTAAATAATGATGAAATCTTAGTCAGTGATAACCAAGTAGAACCTATTCTCATTAATGGATTTGAAGATAAATCAAGGGCATTTATTGAAATTCAAAATGGTTGTAATCATAGTTGTACATTTTGCTCAATTACTGAGGCAAGAGGAAATAATCGATCTGTGCCAGTAAACAATATTATAGAGCAAATTAAGATTTTTATAGAAAATGGGTATCAAGAAGTGGTGTTTACAGGTGTTGATATTACTGACTTTGGTACAGATTTGTTTGGTAAGCAATCACTCAGTTCAATGATTAGAAGAGTTTTAAAGGATATACCACAGTTAAAGAGACTAAGACTTTCCTCTATTGATGTTGCTGAAGTTGATGATGAACTAATGGATTTAATAGCTAATGAGTCAAGACTTATGCCTCACTTACACTTGAGTCTACAGTCTGGTAATAATTTAATACTAAAGAGAATGAAACGTCGTCACAATAGAGAACAAGTGATAGAATTTTATCATAAAATGAAGAGCTTAAGACCTAATATAGCATTTGGCGCTGATATTATTGCTGGATTTCCAACAGAAACTGATGAAATGTTTCAGGATACAGTTGATTTACTGAAAAAAATAAATGTAGTTTATCTACATGCTTTTCCATATTCAGAGCGGAAAAACACACCTGCTGCACGGATGCCACAAATACCAGAGAATGTACGTAAAGAACGAGTAAAGCATCTAAGAGAAATAAATAAAGAAATGATGAGCAGTTTTTATCAGTCTTTGCTCGGCACTGAGCAAAGCGTTTTGGTTGAGCAGAATAATATTGGTAGAACAGAAAATTTTGCATTAATAAAACTTACATCAAGAGTTCAAGCTAAAAGTATTGTGAAAGCTCATGTTAAAGGAATAGAAAATAATTGTTTAATTGGAAATATTATTTCTTAATTTTTGTACATTAAAGGAATATATGATATAGTAGTTATACTATAAGTAATAATTCATTTATGATAATTAGAATATCTATTGCTTTATTTTTCATCTTCATTCCGTGTGTCTATTTTTTTATTACTTATATCAGTAACAATACACACATTGAGCAAGTGCAGCCCTTAAAATTAGAAACGGACAATAATGAAAGTGTGATACATTCTGAAGAAGTTACTGAAAAAGAAGTGCCAATAAAATGTCAAGAACTTGAAAGTAGTTCACCTTCTGTTTTCCAAGTAGCTAATCAGAAAAATATGTGGCCAAGTATTGCAGATCAAGCTGAACCTACAAAGGAAAAATCAAAAAAACTTGATTTCTATGTTAGTGCTAATGGTGGTAAGATATATTCTAATAGCTCAGAAGTATTTGTGGAGGGTATATGTGCAATAGGAAAAAGAATTCTTGCTTTAGCTGAGGGCCGTTATGGTGGTTTTCTTTTAGACCTATTCTTAGGAGATGAAATTAAAAACATAAAAGAATTTAACGGTAAAATTGATTTTCAGTGGCTTAGCAGCATATCTGTAGGTTACTATACTGGAGAAAATGGCCGAGTTGATTTTGAGATCGCGTATTCTAAAGTCAATATTGAAGATAGTAACTCTCCTCCGGTATTTGATAAATCAGCAAGTGTATCTGCATTCTTATTAAATTTTTACTATAACCCTAATGTTCAAAATACTCAATTTGCTCCGTATATTGGTATTGGTATAGGATCAACAGTTTTTAGATTAAAAAGGATTGATAAATCATCTAAAAATTTAATGCCACTGAATGTTCCTTGGCTTGTTTATCAAATAAAGCTTGGTGTTGATTACTCAGTAATTCCAGAAGTTAAAACCTTTCTCGGCTATCGTTACTTTAATATTCCAACACCTATTGCAGATGATATATCCACTCATAATATTGAAGTTGGTTTGATGTTTAATTTTTAGTAATAATATCTGTTCAAGGGCATCTGAAGCAAAAGTGGTCAGTGCTTGCCATTAGACTTCTTGGATAACTTAAGAAACAAGTAGTAGAAGCAATATTAGGGAAGGTATAAATTTTGAGCAGGTAAGTAAACTTGATGAAGAGAAGCTTCGAAGACTAAGAGGAGTAAAAAGAAAAACATTGGAAAAATAATAGAAATTTTAATAGAGGAAGAGGCCAAGAAAAATGCAAGAGGAGGAAAACCAAATAAACAATGCATGTTTGCTAATGGCACTAGAATATTTGCGTAAATACCGTACATATTTCCATATAGCGCAAAGCTATGGAATAAGTGAAAGTATTGCTAACGGATGGATAGAAGATGCATTGATAAAACATTCAGATTTCAGGAAGATAAAGAGCTATTAAAGTCAAATGTAGAATACGAGATTTTAGTAATATAGCTAACCGAAGTAAGATTTGCCCGAGCACTGAAAAACAAAATCAATAGCCGAATTAATATTGGGCCAAAAGGTTTGTAGAGCCTTTCTTATGTCGTGCTTGATCAGAACTTCTCAATCGGATTTAAATCTGGCGAGTATGGAGGCAAGAACAAAATTTTACACCCAATATTTCTATCAAATTTTTCGTCCTTGCAGATTTATAAAAACTCGCATTGTCGAGAACAATAGTCTGTCCAGGTTTAAATACAGGGACAAGTACATTTTCTACATAAGCATCAAAAATCTCCCTGTTGCAGTAGCCATCAATTATCCATGATGCTTTAACTTTTCCTTCATTCAGTGCTCCAATTATGCTTACCCTCTTTCTTTTAAACCCTGGGCAAATAACCTCTTGCCTCTTTGAGACCACCCATATTCATAAAATTCATTGTCCTCTATTCCAGACTCATCTATGTATATCAAGTTTCCTTTATTTATTTCTTCTACTTTTTTTATGAACTCTTTGCGTTTCTCTTTATCTCTTTCTCGATAAAGAAAAGTTTTTTTTATATGTATAGTTTACTTTGCTAAGGTAGTTATATACTGTGCTTCTACACATATTACCAAATTCTTCAATTATCTTTTCAATTCTAATATCCTGATTTCCATTCAGAAATTTGATAAATCTATCCATATCTTTAATCTTATGGCCATATCCTTTGTGATAGCCTGAAGATGGTTTCTGTTTCTTTTTTCTTTTTCCTCCACAAATATATTGGTTTTATGCTCACTAAATTGGTGAGCATGTTACAACGTTTTTGACGACGAAAAGACTGGATAGCTACTTTCATGACAACCATTTAGTTGTCTTTTCTCGTCTATCTTATTTTGTCACTCTGCTGAACAGATACTAAAGTACTAGCTTTTGTGGGTTGATGCACAATTCTATCAGAAGTTTTGTGACTATAATTGCAGAAAACATCGAGCACAGGATTCCTATCGATAAAGTGACAGAAAACCCTCTAATTGCTCCGCTACCAATAATGAACATTATTCCTGCAGCAATCAGTGTAGTGAGGTTTGAGTCAAGAATTGTTTTTATTGCGTTTTTAAATCCTTCTTCAATGGCACGAGCTGTTCTTTTTCCTGCTCTTATTTCTTCGCGGATGCGTTCAAATATTAAAACATTTGCATCCACTGACATGCCAACAGTTAGCGCAATTCCAGCAATTCCAGGGAGAGTAAGAGTTGCTTCAAGTAAGGTAAGAATGAGTAGTATAGAGATTACATTAAAAACGAGTGCAACAGACGCTAATAAGCCTAATTTGCCGTAAGTAATGATTATAGATAAACCAACGGCTATGATAGAGATTATTGCTGCAATTTCTCCTGCTTTTATTGACTCTTCTCCAAGGCTTGGACCAATGTTTTTTTCTTCAATTATTTTAAGTGGTGCAGGTAGTGCACCTGATTTTAAAAGTATTGCAAGTTCACTCGCTTGTTTTTCAGTGAAATTACCGCTAATTTCTCCCTCTCCATTTAGAATAGGTTCACGTATTGTTGGTACAGTTAAGACTGTATTATCTAAAACAATTGCAAAAGGCTTTCCTACATTTTCTTTAGTAATTTTTGCAAATTTTTTACTTGCTATGCTGTCGAATTTGAAATGTACTGTTGGTTTACCTAAATTGCCAAATCTAACTGATGCGTTAACTAATGAATCACCGCCTATTTCAGTTTTGCGGAATATCGGGTAGGAATTACCCAAAGAATCCTTGAGCATAATCGTAGTGTCATGATCGATATCTTGCATTTTAGCTACATTGGTGTTTGCCAAATGGAAGGCCAGCTTGGCTGTTTTGCCAAGCAGAGATTTTATCTGCTGAGTGTCTTCTACTCCAGGAACTTGGACTAATATCTTATTTTGTCCTTGTTTTTGCACACTTACTTCCTTAGTACCAAGCTTATCTAAGCGTCTTTGAACATTAACTATTGACTCTGAAACTACTTCATTGATTAATGAATTCTTATAATGCGGTTTATATGAAATGAAAATTGCAGTATTTTTTCTACTCAATTCTAAATTTGGGTTTATTTTATGTATTAATGTTGAAACTTTTTTGTAATCATCAATATTATTTAAAGTTACAACCACTTGTTTATCGTTTTTTGCGCTAAATTCAATCTTTTGTGTTAACAGACCTTCTTTTATTTCATCGGTTAGCATGCTTAGTTTCTCTTTGAAGTAAAAATCTAAGTCTACATTTAGAAGTAGAGATGATCCACCTTTCAGGTCAAGCCCTAAATTTATTCTCTTTTTTGAGGTAAAGAACTTATTATCAATAAAATTTGGCAGTATTATATATAAGGACAGCAAAAAAATTAGTAACACTGAAAGAGATTTAACTATTATCTTGTTTGGCATAAATTTAAACTATATTAGTGCATTGTAGACCGAATAGTTGCTAATCACAAGCACCTAAAAGATTAGGACCGCCTAAAGCCCTGATCTATAATTGATGGTCTGCGTTTGTTTTTCTAAAATATCATTATAAATCCATGAATGAGGTTCAGAGGTAGCTTTAAGATTCTCTATTTGTTTATTTTTTCTAATACTATCAATCGGAAGGTAAATGCATAAACCAAGTATTGAGAAAGTAACTATGGTAGCTGGTATGTGAATAGCAAGAAATTCACTATAACTTGGATCTTTCCAACCGAGAGGACTAGATAGAGAGGGGTGAGAGGAAAATCTGGGAATTGCTACTACTGCACTTAATGCTGTTAGAATAATAGCGACAGTGGCACCTACAAGAGGTAAAATATTCTTTTTATTAAATCTGCCATTAGAATCTTTTAAAATATCAAACATACATACTCGTCGATTACTAAATGTTCGTGATACTATGCACTAATTATAAAGTATTCAATAACTAAACTGGAGATAATAAAAAATGGACATAGAATATAGACATATAATATGAAGGATATATGCTAGTTAAAATAGGTACGAGAGGAAGCGACCTTGCGATCATCCAAGCTTTGGAAGCAAAACAAAGATTATTAGAGTCTTTTCCTAATCTATCCGTTAAGATCATTAAAATCAAAACTTCTGGTGATAAATATGCTAATGTAACCCTTGCTGAAATAGGAGGTAAAGGACTGTTCCTCAGGGAGATTGAGGCTGAATTACTAAAAAATAATATAGATATGGCGGTTCATTCGCTAAAAGATGTACCTGCGTTTTTCTCGAAGGACTTAACAATTCCTTGTGTTTTAGAGAGGCTAAGTCCATGTGATGTATTTATTTCTCATAAATATAAGAGCCTAAAAACTTTGCCACAGCAGGCTACAATTGCAACTTCTTCAATAAGAAGAAAAGTTCAGCTGTTAAATCTCAGGCCAGACTTAAATGTAGTGACACTGCGTGGAAATGTGACAACTAGACTGCAAAATCAGAATTTTGATGGAATGATTTTAGCTGAAGCAGGGCTGATAAGATTAAAAAAATATCACTTAATTACAGAGGTATTGCCACCAAAAGTCATGTTAAGCGCAGTAGGGCAGGGGGCAATTTGCATTCAATGCCGAAAGAATGATATAAAAGTTATCGATCTTTTAGAGAAAATTAATAATAATATGTCTTTTATAAGGGCAAAATCAGAGCGCAGTTTCATGAAGACAGTAAATGGTTCATGCTTTACACCGCTTGCAGCTTTAGCAGAATATGTGAGTGAAAACATGCTACATCTTTATTGTATGTTAGCGGGCGAGAGAGTTATATACTTTACTGAACGCACTTCGTTTGTAGAAGATGCAGAAAAAATGGGTATGGATGCAGGATTAGAGTTAAAATCAAAATGCTTATAAGCTTACCTAAAGTATGTGGAATCTACCGTTATAATGTTTCAATGTCTAAAATGACTTGGTTAAATGTTGGTGGCCAAGCTGATGTACTATTTAAGCCACGTGACATTGAAGATCTAATGTGCTTGATAAAAGATGCGGAGTTACCAATTAGCGTTATCGGTGCAACATCCAACATAATAATTCGAGATAGTGGCATTCGAGGAATAACGGTGAAATTAGGTAAGGAATTTGCGTATATTAAATGTAAAGATAATAGCTCTATAGTTGCAGGTGGTGCTGCACTGCTTAGTAACCTTGCCTACTTTGCAGGGGAACAGCAAATTAGTGGGCTTGAGTTTCTTGCTGGAATTCCAGGAACAGTTGGCGGTGGGGTAGAGATGAATGCAGGTGCATATGGTAGTGATATTGCGAGTGTTGTAAAATTTATAAGGGCAGTGAATCTAGAAGATGGAAATTTATATGAATTCTCCAGCGAAGAAATGGGATATTTTTATCGTGGACATAGTCTAAAAGGCAGGTGGATTTTTATTGAAGCTGAATTTAAAGGAGTAAGTTCAGAGTATGAGCTTATATTGCAAAGATTGAAAGAAGTTATTGATAAAAAAAATAAAAGTCAACCAGTAAGAGGAAAAACTGCTGGTTGTATATTCAAAAATCCAATAGGCTGCAAGGCATGGAAACTGATTGATGAGTCTGGCTGCCGAGGATTAAGTAACGGTAGAGCTAAAATTTCTAAGAAACATTGTAATTTTCTGCTCAATTACAATAACGCAACTGCATTCGACTTAGAAAACCTTGGCAACAGAGTACAAGATGCAGTAAAAGATAGATTTAACATTGAACTTGAGTGGGAGATAAGGGTTTTGGGTAGGTAACTTCTAACCTTCTCTAATATGACCTATTTCAATTGAGTACACTTCAATTTAAGTCCAAGGTACACTATTTTGCGAGGATAATTTATGCTTCCTTTGAAGAAAAGCATTCTTTTATTTTTTCGACTGTAGGTTCTATAATACATTCATTTATTTTTTCAGCCGTCAATGCTAATAAACCTAATGCAAAAAGACTTACAACTGGTGCAATAACTCCTATTGTTGCACTCATCAAAGCTGCTGATTCTATATTTAACATTACAGCAGGAAAAAAGTACCTATAGCTGCACCAAGACCAATCCCTACTGCGGCAGTGGTAGCTAAGGTACATAAAAAATAAGCTATTTTGTTTGGCTTGTTTTTTCATAATGCTTAAGATTATCTTCTCTGGAAGTAATTAAAATGAGAAATGAGTATGTAGAAACCAAGGAAATAATTCCGCCTATGATTAAAGGTGATAAAGCTGCAAAGTTTAAACTAAAGCCTATAAGTGTTCCTATTATAGCTGCTATCCCATAAGACTTTAAACGCTTTTTAATTTCTGGACCCATACCTTCTTCTATGTATATTTAATTAATAATGAAATGTTACTCATTTTTCCTTCATCTGTAAAGTTATCTTAACCTAATTCCAAAAATTGTTATATAATGTTATTTTGAGGTTTTATTTTCAATGCGCAAACTTGCAATACTCTTTTCTATACTGTTTGCGGTAATTGCTTACTATTTAAACAATGAAGTAATATTTGAAATAGCAAAGCTATTTAGCGATATATTCATCAGTCTGTTGAAATTGATTAGCTTACCTTTAGTTTTTCTATCTATAGTGTCCACAATTTCAGGGCTTAAAGACTCAATTGAAATTAAAGTATTACTTAAGAAGACGCTGTTTTATACGCTGCTTACAACCATTATAGCTGCATTTGTTGCGCTATCTTTCTATTTATTCATAGATCCAGTAAGAAAAAATTTCATAAGTAACACAATAGAAAGTGTGAGTGACAGCAACCACAATTACTTTTCATACTTAAAATCACTCATTCCTTCGAATTTTGTGCAAGTTTTTCTTGAAAATAATGTTATTGGCAGCATATTGATTGCTTTTTTGATGGGTGGAGCTATTATTTCGCTCTCAAAAGAAAAACAAGATATATTACACCAAATATTTTCTGCACTATTTGATACACTTCTTAGAATTGCTCAAGGGTTATTAAAGTTTATTCCTCTTGCTGTATGGTCTTTTATCACATGTTTTTTATACGAGTTAAAAGGTGGCAGCGAATTCCATAGTCTTTTTTGGTATTTTGCTTGCATAATGTCTGCAAATTTCGTGCAAGCATTTGTGATTTTGCCACTACTCATGTGGTATAAAGGTATATCACCAATTCAAACGATGAAAGGTGTGATGCCAGCACTTACACTTGCGTTTTTTTCTAAATCATCTAGTGCAACGCTGCCTACAACTATAGAATGTGTGCAAAATCAGCTAAAGGTACCAAAGAAATTGTCATCTTTTATTCTACCAATATGCACAACAGTCAATATGAATGCGTGTGCTGCATTTATTTTAATCACAGTGATGTTTGTTGCAGAGATGAATGGGCACACATTTTCCTTAAGTGAGATGTTCATATGGATTTTTTTAGCTACAGGAGCTGCAATTGGTAACGCTGGAGTGCCGATGGGGTGCTATTTTATGGCAACTAGTTATTTGGTATCAATGAATGTTCCTTTGTACATTATGGGATTGATTTTGCCTATTTATACAATCATTGATATGTTTGAAACTGCAATAAATGTGTGGTCTGATATCTGTATAACGCAGATAATTAATAAAGAATTTCAAACTCAAGAATGATATTAGATAATATAATAATAAAAGAATTTGAAGAGGCTGGTGCGATTTTGCACGGACATTTTGTACTCTCGTCAGGGCTGCACAGCAACACTTACATACAATGCGCTAAAATTTTTGAAAATCCAAGCAGAGCAATGAACGTTTGTGAGCTATTGGCGAATAAAATAAGAAAAGAGCTTATTGAACCCATAGATTTAATACTATCTCCTGCGATTGGTGGAATAATCGTGGGTTATGAGATTGGTAGACAGCTTGGAATCCGAACAATATTTTGCGAACGTGTTAATGGTAAATTTGAATTACGCCGTGGATTTGAGATTAAACAAGGTGAGAAAATCTTACTAATTGAAGATGTGATTACCACAGGTAAATCTTCACTTGAAGCAGTAAAATGTGCAGAAGAGAATGGAGGTAAAGTTGTTGCTGGAGCTTCTTTGATCAAGAGAAATAGTGAAACAAAACTGCCCTTTCCTGTAATATCTTTGATTGAACTAAATATCAAAAACTATAGCGAGGAAGAACTGCCAAGTGAATTAAAACAATTACCTATAATGAAACCTGGGAGTAGAGAATATTTAACAAAATAATTCTATATATGGCTAAAGTGATTCAGTAACTTTTACGTGTTATATGTTAATCTTTTTGCATCAAAGTTAGATATTACAGTTTATTTTCCTGTATTCGTTCAACAGAATGGCAAAATAAGATAGACAAATAAAGATATAAAGTAAAAACAATAATAGGTGTCATTCCGGTTCGTGACACTTGCTTTATGTAGTTTCATTGAAAACGTTGTTTTTATTATAATACCTCCTATGATTAGTTTGCTTGTGAGCACCAGTGTCTGGGCACTGGAATGACAAGAAAAGGCTACTTGAATGACAGGAAAGGAACTACTAAAACAAATAGGTGTTATTCCAGCGCGTGACGCTGTAATCCAGAAAGGAAGGGAGTGTTAAATAAACCATACGCGTCAAGTTAAGGAAAAGTGGTATAAGGAAGAAAGGAAACGAAAAAAAACTATTTTATATATTAAGTAATAAAGTTATTAATTTATAGGTTCTTCTGAAAAAATCATCTTCTTCTAGATAAGAACTCCCTAAAAAAATAAATGTAACAAATAAAATGCCCATCTCAAATGTTGCTATATTTCACGATATTTCCTTAACTTGACGCGTATGGTTTATTTAACACTTCCAATAAAAAAATATCAAAGTCATCATATTATATCACGAACCTTTTCCAAGACTTTTTTCATATTTTCGCTTGAAAGTGGAATTAAGTCAAGCCTAGATAAATATCCACCTTCAGTACTAATAGAGTCTATAACTTCTCTAATGAATTCCCTTAATCCATCAACAGTATCTAAGTGTTCTTTCTTTATATAAAGATATAAAGGCCTTGCTAACATATACTCCCCCGATGATATATTTTTATAAGTTGGCTCAATTCCTGCGATTGTGCTTCCTTGAATCTCATCTTGGTTTTTCGCTAAAAAGCTGAAGCTAAATATTCCTAAAGCATTTTTATTGCTCTTCAATTTTTGTATTATTATGTTTTCATTAATTCCAACTTCTATATATCTTCCATCATCTCTGATATTACTACATGCTTTCTTTCTTTTTTCTTGGTCTTGATAATTCTCTTTGAAAATCCTTGAGTTCATACATGAATATTGATCAAGCATAATAAAATTAATCAAAGTTTCATGTGTACCTGTATTTTGATGTGGGCCATAGATTTTAATTTCTGTTTTTGGTAGAGCTTGATTTACATCAGACCAAAATTTCTTGTTATTCTTTACTAATCTATCATTGTCTTCAGAATATGAAGATAAAGTTTCAAACAGGTCATTTTTTGTAAAATCAAATCTATGGCTTTGATTTGAATTTGCAATAACAATTCCATCATAGCCAATTATGATCTCTATTACTTCATTCACTTTATTTCTTTTACATAATTCTTTCTCTACTTCCTTCATAGGGCGAGATGAAGTAGTGATATCTGGTGTGCCTTCCCCTATTCCTGAACAAAACATTTTGAATCCTGATCCACTTCCTATCGATTCTACAACTGGAGTTTTAAAGGAAAATATACGGCTGAATTCTTCAGATATAAATGAGATAAAAGGAAAAACAGTTGAAGATCCAACAATTCTGATATATCTTCTGGCATCAACATTTGACAGTGGGATGAGTAATACAAATGCAAAAATAAGGAAAAGGCGTTTCAGCATCGTTTTCGCTCAAGAGTGTAAACTTAATTATCGTAATAAAAAATCAAACTGAAAAGCTTTTTTTCTAGATTTCAAAAGGTATAACGATCAAATGTGTGCGTAATGATGAGATCTGAATCACAGCATTCATACAACTGTATCTATATCGAATCCTCTTATGTTTTTCAATACTGAAAAATTCTTTCATATTAACTTAATGATGCAATATATCCTTTTCTTTAATAGATAAGTCATCATCGACTTTTTTTACATTATCATCAGTAATGTTTTGTATTTCCTTTTTGGCAACATGAAAATCATCTTCTGAGATTTCCTTATTTTTCTTCATTTCCTCTATTTCTTCCATAACATCTCTGCGTATATTTCTAATTGCAACTCGTGCATTTTCAGAAAATTGATGCAATAATTTCACTAATTTTTCACGAGTTTCTTGTGTTAAGTCTGGAAGAACTATACGTATAGTATTTCCTTCAACAACAGGATTTAAATTCAGGTTAGCATTGATTATCGCATTTTTTACTTCACCGATAACAGTAGCATCCCAAACTTTAACTGATAGAGTTTTGTTATCTATAGCTGAAACGCCTGCAACTTGGTTCAGTTTTTGATGTCCACCATAGATATTTACAACTATACCATCAAGTAATGATGCGTTAGCTCTACCAGTACGTACACCTTTCATATCATCGTGAAAAGACTGAATAGTTTTTAGCATTCTTTCTTTTGTTTTAGCTTTTATTTCGTTTAACATAAATTACCTAATGTTTACAATCTGAAACTATAGTATAAGTGCCTTGACCCTTAATAATATCAACCATTTTTTCTCCTTTTAAAGAAAAAACTACAATTGGGATAGAATTCTCACGAGCAAGTGAAATTGCTGATGCATCCATAACTTTTAAATCACGAGTTAGCAGATCTGTATAAGAAAGCCTATCATACATCACAGCATTCTCATTTTTTTTTGGATCGGCAGAATATACACCACTTACTTGAGTACCTTTTAAAATAACATCACAATTCATTTCAACAGCACGTAAAGCTGCAGCTGTATCTGTAGTAAAAAATGGGTTACCTGTGCCTGCTGCAAAAATGACCACTCTACCTTTCTCTAAATGATGAATAGCCTTCCTTCTTATATAAGGCTCACATATAGTAGTCATGGGTATAGCAGACAACACCCTAGAGACTATAGAGCTTTTTTCTAAAAAATTTTGCAAAATTAAAGCATTAATGACAGTACCAAGCATTCCAATATAATCACTGCTTGCTCTTTCACAGCCACTTAAAGATGCTGATGCACCACGAAAAATATTTCCACCACCAACAACAATACAAACTTGAACTCCGAGATTACAAACTTCAACTATGTCTTTGGATAGTTTATCTATAACTTCCATATCATGGCCAAATAGCTTTGATCCCATCAAAGCCTCCCCAGAGATTTTGAATAACACTCTGGGGTACTTTACTTCTGAAGTTTTGTTACTTATTTGCACCATCCAAAGTAAGTAACTTATAATTAGCTAATTTAACAGCACTTGATTCTATAAAATCAGCAATCTTCATTTTATCATCTTTTATAAACTTCTGCTCTAGCAGAACAACTTCTTCATAGTATTTAGCCATTCGTCCATCTACTATTTTTTTCGCTACCTCTTCAGGTTTATTTAAGCTCTTTACTTGCTCCTCGATTATAGAACGCTCATTTTTTAATTTTTCTTGATCTAAATCATTTATAGATAAAGCTTCAGGTTTCATAGCAACTACATGCATAGCTATTTGCTTTCCAATCTCTTTTTTATCACCAGATGACTGCAATGCTACTAAAGCACCAATCTTACCTAAGCCAGGCATATCACCATGTACGTATCCAGAAATAATCCCATCTTTAGTCTCTAGGTAGCAAAGATTGCTTAACTCTAACTTCTCACCAAGAACCGATGTATCACTCATAATAGCTTCCTGCACTGTACCAACATCTTCATATTTTGCATTTTTTAACTCATCAAGACTAGTACAACGTTCTTGACAAGCAATTGATGCTAAATTTGAAACTAATGCTATGAACTTCTCATTTCTAGCAACAAAATCAGTTTCACAATTGACTTTAACCAATACACCATAATTTTTAGCCAAGCACATAGCAATAAGCCCGTCCGAAGCTACTCTATCAGACTTTTTGTCAGCTTTAGCAAATCCTATTGTACGCAACCTATCAACGGCTTTCTTAATATCACCATCACACTCTTCTAACGCTTTCTTACAATCGCTTAAGCCAAGCCCTGTTCTATCGCGTAATTCCCTTATACTACTTGAATCCATCTTCATTTACTTACTATTACCTCCTTTTCTGTTTCAACCTTAATACGCTTCTTTTTAGTTTGCACAATATCCTCTTCTTTTTCTTGAATAAGCTCATCATCCTTAACTCTAGACCTTGTCAAACTAGACTCTATTCCAGCTAATATAGAATCAGCAACTAATTTACAATAGAGCTCTATTGATTTTCTTGAATCATCATTTCCTGGTATAGGATAGGCAATACCATCTGGGTCAGAATTGGTATCAAGTACTCCAACTACAGGAATACCCAGTTTTTTAGCCTCTTTAACCGCTATATGCTCTTTGTTAGTATCAATAATAAATAAAATATCAGGAACTGCTCCCATTTCTCTAATTCCACCCAATTCTTTATCAAGCTTTTTTCTTTTCTTTTCAATGTTTCCTAATTCTTTTTTTGTTAAGATGCTATCTTCATCATTGGATATTTTCTCATATTGTATCAAAGTTTTTATCGAAGAAGAAACAGTGTTCCAATTAGTAAGCATACCACCAAGCCATCGATCATTTACATAATACTGACCACAACGAACTGCTTCACTTGCAACAATATCTAAAGCTTGAAATTTTGTACCAACAAATAAAATGCGACCATCTTGAGATGCAACATCGTATAAAGCTTTCATCGCCGCCTCTAACAATGGTAATGTTTTTCGTAAGTCTATTATGTGTATACGATTCTCTTGATGTATACCATATATATATGGGGCCATTTTCGCATTCCAGCGACTAACTTTATGGCCAAAATGCACACCAGATTCAGCTAAATCACGTATAGTGACTTTAGGCAAATTTGTCATATTTACTCCTCCAAATAGTTTATCCTCCATGGCATAACCCTAACGGGACTACTTGCATAAGCCATGTGTGAAATTAAGTTATTTACATAGTAATAGAAAAGACAAAAAAGCGCAAACAAAAAATATTGACAAGTGGCAACACGTTGATTAGCTTTAAGGTTGCAAACGTTAAAAAGCAATGGGGGGTGTAGCTCAGTTGGTTAGAGCGCATGCCTGTCACGCATGAGGTCGTGAGTTCAAGTCTCATCACTCCCGCCATTACAGCAGAAACATCTTAAAATTCTTTAACTTTCTTATTAATTCGAATTAATTTCTTTCAGAGACTTGACATGATATTGTAATTGCTGCTTAATCTATTTAATTTTATCATTAATAATTGGGATCAAATATGTTCATTTCTGAGGTTTTTGCGGCAGATGCGACTAAGAATGTATCAGCATCTGTTGCTAGCTTTATTCCACTCATTTTAATATTTGTAGTATTTTATTTTCTCATTATTCGCCCCAATCACAAAAAACTAAAAGAACATAGAAGGATGATAGATCAAATAAAACGTGGTGATACGGTTATTACTTCTAGTGGAATAATAGGTGAAGTAAACAAAGTTGACGAAGTAAATGCACAACTAATACTAGAAATAGCACCAAAAATTGAAATAAAAATCCTAAAGTCTGCTATATCTGAAATCTTAAATAAAGAAATTCAAAAGCCAGTAGCTAAATTTATTGAAAAAAGCAAAGTTGAAAAGAATGGCAAGAAAAATAAACTAGAGGAAAGTAAAAAAGACAAAAATGCTTCATAATTTAAGAAGTGTGTGGAATATTAGGTATAGTAAGTAGCGGTGATTCAGTAATACCAACTTTACTAACCGCGTTGCAAAAATTGGAATACAGAGGTTATGACTCTTCAGGTATAGCAATTATAAATAATAGAGGTAAGATAGAAGTAAAAAAATCAGAAGGTAAAGTTGAAAGATTGTGTGAAGTTGTTCATAAGAGCAAGATATCTAGTAGCAAAGTTGGTATAGCACATACTCGTTGGGCTACACATGGAGCTCCAAATCTTAAAAATGCTCATCCCATTTATATAAATAATGTTGTTGTTGCTCATAATGGCATAATTGAAAATTACAATATATTAAAAAAGGATCTGGAGGAAAAGGGAGTATCTTTCCACACCGATACTGATACAGAAGTGATACCAAACATATTAACTTCATATCTTGGTGAAGGGTTATCACCAGTTGATTCTATATTACAGTGTCTAAACAATTTACAAGGTTCACTTGCTTTGGCTTTATTATTTGCAGAATATCCAGATACTTTATTTGTTGCAAAAAGAAATTTGCCTTTAGCAATAGGATATAACTGTAATAAAGTGTTTGCTGCTTCTGATACTAATACTTTGAATTCATTTGTAGAAAAAATATTGCATTTAGAAGATAATGATATTGCAGTAATAAAATCTAACGAATTCAGTATATATAATAATGGTATACAAGTTAAACGCAGAACAGAAAATAGCAGTCCAAGAAATTTTCTAATTAGTAAAAATGGTTACCCTAGCTTTATGCTAAAAGAAATTTTTGAGCAACCGTATGCATTAAACAAAACAATAAATCAATTTTATAAACAATATAAAGAAATCAACAAAGAATTATTTTCTGAACTAGGTTACATTACTATAGTTGGATGCGGTTCATCCTATTTTGCTGGACTAATAGCAAAGTGTTGGCTGGAAAGTATTGCTCAAATTCGGGTATATCTAGAAATCTCGTCAGAATTTAGGTATAGCAGCGTCAAGCTCGAAGAAGGTAGTATTGGCTTATTCATTTCTCAATCTGGTGAAACTGCAGATACTATGGAAGCACTACGTTATGCGAGATTGCAGAAACAAATGATCATTAGCATAATTAATACATTTAATAGCAGCATAGAAAAAGCCTCAGATATTGTATTGCATACTCTTGCTGGACCTGAGATTGGTGTTGCTTCGACAAAAACCTTTTCTACGCAGCTTGCAATTTTAGCATGCTTTGCTGTAGAGCTTGGAAAAATAAAAGGTATACTGGGTAGAGAGAGGATAAAGGAACTAAGCGGTGCTATTAATTCCATTCCCGAACATGTAGAGCATGTTTTGAATGTGATGGAAATACAACATATATCAGGCAGTATATTAGAGCACAATAATATAATTATAATTGGGAGAGGAAGCTCATATGGAGTTGCAATGGAAGGTGCATTGAAGATAAAAGAGCTTTCATATATCAACACAATTGGTATTGCAGCAGGAGAAATGAAGCACGGTTCTATCGCCTTGATAGACTCTACTGTACTTGTTATCGCAATTATTCCTTACGATAATTTATTCTTTAAAACGCTATCCAATATACAAGAGATTATTGCAAGAAAAGGTAAAGTAATTGCCTTTAGTGATAAGCAAGGAGCACCGCTCTTAAAGGGAATTTGCATAGATGTGGTGCAACTTCCAGAAGTTGACAATTTTGTTTCTCCAATTATCTACAGTGTTGCTATGCAATTTCTTGCTTATTCTATTGCAGAAAAAAAAGGGTTAGATGTAGATTGTCCGAGAAATTTAGCTAAATCTGTCACAGTTGAGTAACTTATTTAAAGTGAGTTGCTAATTAACAGCTCTAATTGTCAGTTATAAATTACTGAATTTTACTAATAAATTCATTGCTATCATTAGCCCTCTGCGAAAGAATATGTAACTAATGTAAGGATGAGAGAGGCTAAAATCCACGCCTCAAATTAACAAGATTTGCCATTATGGTTACCAGACACAACTTAATCTAGCAAGCAAGAATTAACTAACAGAAAAATTGAAAACTAATATCAGTCTCTTATGTAATGCTACTAATATTTTTCTAAAAGCAATATGTTTTCTATTCAGGAAAGTCTACATCGCCATAACAATATTTACTAGAATGAGGTCTTGTCTCATTGTAAAAACACAACCAATGATCAACGTCTATCTGAAGATCTTCTAATGAATTGTAGATTGTTTTACAAAAAAAGAGGAGTAAATGAGAGTTCAGTAACTTGATTATAGAGTTGTACTGCCTTTCCATATTTGAAGCAAGTTGTTATTCTATCTCAAACTGTAGCACAAAGTAAATATGGCAATTTACACTAAATTTTCTGTTTATGATTTATATTATGTAAAGATACTATTTGACCTTGAGCTTTAAAGATATTATGTAATAGCATTATTTAATATGCGAGGTTTATTATGGCTAAAGTAAATGCAGGTGAAAGCGCAAGAAAGCTCAAAGAAATTAAATTTCAGCTTATGTCACCAAAAAAGTCCAAAAGTAGTCAACAAATGTCACCAAAACGTAGTCGGAATTCTGGTGAAAAGCTATGGAATGCATTAGAATCATTACAAGAAGCAAAATCAGAGTTAAAAAAAAGAAAGTTTGAAATAGAACTAAAAAAAGACACTGAAATATCAGACGAAGGAATAGAAAAAGTAGTGGAATTGGAAAGGAAAACAGAAAAAGAGATAGAAGAAATAGCAATGCCAATATCAACGTTACTACTTAAGGAAACAATAATAAAATTACAAGGAACAAAAATAATAAATTTTTTAAAAAAATTAGAAAAACAAGTAAAAGAAATGCAAGAATTATGTAAGAAACTAGAATTAAATGCTAAAATAGAATAAGAAGATCTAAATAAGCTCGAGGACATAAAGAAAGAATCAGAAAAGTGTTGCAGAGAGTTAGTGAGCTATATGCCTAATTCAAATAATCCTAGAATGTTGTACACTGCTGTTATTGGTGTTGGTCTTGCTGTTGGGCTGGTAGCAAGTACTATACTTGAACATACAACTAGACTAAGTATGTTAGCAATAATTGGCATAGCTACATCATCTGCACTCGTAGCTGGTGGTGCTACATATGCAGCACTAAGACCTAATACTAAAATAGATGAATCAAAAGAAGTCCAAATAAACTGTAATAGTCTAGACTTGATCTGACAAGCAAACAAAGTAAGATAAAAATATAGACAAGTTTTAAAGGAGTGTCAGATATGAATACAACACAAGAAAAAATACTAAAACCAAAGTTGGGATTGCTAGAACTTGCAAAGCAATTAGGAAATGTATCACAGGCGTGTAAAGTAATGGGATATTCAAGGGATACATTTACCGCTTCAAAGAACTGTATGAAACAGGAGGAGAAGAGGCTTTACACGAGATAAGCAAAAGCAAGCCATTGTATGCAAATAGAGTGTCGGAGGATATAGAAAAAGCAGTAGTTGAAATAGCAATAGAGTTTCCAGCATACGGACAAGAAAGAGCAGCAAACGAACTGAAAAAGAGAGGAATTCTCATCTCTGCAAGTGGAATAAGATCAGTGTGGCAAAGAAACGATCTTGAAAATTTTAAAAAGAGGTTAAAGGCATTAGAAGCAAAAGTAGCTCAGGATGGTATCATTTTAACAGAAGAACAGATAACAGCTCTAGAAAAGGCTAAGGAAGAAAAAGAGGCCCATGGAGAAATTGAAACAGAGCATCCAGGATACTTAGGTAGCCAAGACAGTTATTATGTTGGTAATATCAAAGGTATTGGACGAATTTACCAGCAAACCTTTGTTGATACCTATTCCAGAGTTGCTTTTGCTAAGCTTTACACAGAAAGGACTGCTATCACAGCTGCAGATCTTCTTAATGATAGGGTAGTACCGTTCTTTGATGAACAGAAAGTATCATTGCTACGTGTTTTGACGGATC
>NZ_QJHA01000013.1:0-12787 GCF_006334525.1 Wolbachia endosymbiont of Leptopilina clavipes | reverse complement strand
ACAAGTAGTCAGAAAAAGGCAAACAACCGAACTTGAAGCAAAGGTTTTAAGTACATATGCCAGTGGCATGGGATATAGCATCGCATGTAGAAGAAATATAAAATATCTGCAGCAGAGATATCAAGTATTACTGACAAATTGTTACCGGTAATCAACGAATGGCGCAGTCGTCCGCTGCAATCTGTATATCCAATAGTGTTCATGGTTTTTTAAGGTCAAGGAGGACGGGCATTGTGTAAGCAAATGTATGTATAACATATTAGCAAAATGGCAGAAAAGAAGTTTTGGGTTTTTATTTGGCTGAAAGTGAAGTTCTGGTTGGGAGTACTAAATGACCTAAAGGAGAGAGGAGTAGATGATATTCTGATAGCTTGTGTTAAAAAGCTTTCCTACAGCTATAAATAGCGTATTTCCTAAAGCAGAAATGTATAGTAATCAGATAAGAAATTCACTGAAATATGTATCGAGCAAAAGTTTTCATGAATGATTTGAAAAAAACATATCAAGTAGAGAAATAGCCGAAAATTATTTGCTTGAGCTAGAGGAAAAATGTGGAGAAAAATATACTTTAGTTTTGGGAGAATAATTGGGAAAATTTGTCTAGTTATTTAAAATATTCTGGCCCTGTAAGAAAGTTAATTTATACCACAAATCCTATTGAGGGACTACATAGACAGATCAGAAAATTTACTAAAACCAAGGGCTCATTTACTAGCACAAATGCCTTGTATAAACAGGTATATTGTGCTATAAAGAAGGCAGGAGAGAAATGGACTATGCCTATACATGATTGGGCTTTAACTATCTCTCAACTTGATATCTTTTTTCCTAGGTAGGTTAAAAATCGAGTTGAACTAAAAATGCGATTTGACACAGTTTATTTAACACTCCCTATTTTCTCTAAAAAATACTATCTTCAACTTGAATATGTTGAAAAATATTTTGCGTATTATCCAAAAAGTCATCCTTTATAGCAGCTAGCTCGGATTGTTTTTGAGATAGATTATCTTCTATTGTTCTATTGAAACAATCAAGATCATTGCACTTTAGTTGAGAGCGCATGTCTCCATTTTCATATAAACCTCGTATAACGTCATAATATGCTCGAGTTTCATCAGTTTCTGATTCTGGTTTTTGCTTTTGTTTTAATATTGCCTTTAATTTCGAATCTATGTCTAATTCTTTTTTTATAGCTTCAGTAGCATTTTTATAATACTCTTCATGATACTTTTCATGATACTGTTTATAATCCTCAAGACTCTTTAATATTTTGCCTTTTAACTCTTCTTGCGAATCTTTGCTTTTTAACGTTTCTTGCAAATTTTTGTCTTTTAACAACTCGTTAGCGTTAGATTTTTCAATTTTTGACTTCCACTCATCATATGTATATTTTTGTTTCCCACCATATTTTGTACCATAACACTCGCTTCCTGCATTAAATATTTCTTCGTTACAGATTTTATCACCCCGATAAAAGTAATCGCTTATATTGATTTTATTATTGCCAGTTATGATTTGTTCAATTGCTTTTTTGTTGTTTACAATTTCTTCTCTGTACCTAGAAGTGCAATTTGATAATTCTTCTTTGCAATCTGTAGTCATAAGCTGTTTCCTTTAATAAAATTAAACCTATTTTAGCATAAAATAATTAATACTTTATTACTAATCTGAGGTATACTAAGGTAGTGATAAGAAGTCCAGCATCTACGAAGTTTGTTTAAACTATTTTCAAAACGAATAAAATGTAATTTTAGGTAAATAAAATGAATTACGATGTAATCATTTCAGGTGGTGGGCTAATTGGTCTTATTACTGCTATTGGCCTGAGTAATGACTCTGTATCTGTAGCCGTAATTGAGAAAAATAGTTTACCACGTGCAGTTGATGATAATCGAGCATTTGCCATTTCTCAAGGGTCAAAAAAAATACTAGAAAAATTAGGGATTTGGCAGTTCTTAGAAGATGAAGCTGAACCAATACTTGATATATGCATATTAGATGGAGATAGCCCATTTACTGTGCATTATGACCATAAAATGGTTGGTGAAGAGCCAATGGGTTATGTAATCAAGAGCGCTATTATATGGAATGCAATTAATAATAATTTTTTGCATAAACTCAATATGTATTCTCCACGTTTCTATAAAACAATCGCTTGTGACGAAGGATACGTGGAAGTTACTCTTGATAATGATCAAAAATTGATATCATCGCTATTTATCTGCGCTGAAGGTAAAAACTCTAAGCTGCCAGAGTTGTTTTCTATAACAATAATAAAATTTGATTATAAACAAAATAGCATGGTATTTAATGTAAAACATGAACTACATCACCAAAACTTAGCTGTAGAGCGGTTTTTTCCTGGTGGTCCATTTGCAATTTTGCCAATGAAAGGTGGCTATACTTCTTCAATAGTTTGGACAGACAAATGCGAAATTTCAAAAATGCTGATGAGCTTATCTGAAGAGGAGTTTATCATAGAACTCAAAAAAAGATTTGGTTCTTATTTGGGAGAAATTGAATTAGAGGGTGAAAGAAAATCTTACCCTTTGAGTTTTACTTTTGCGAGAAAGCTTCATAAAAGCAGAATTTTGCTTATTGGCGATGCAGCACATTCAATCCATCCAGTTGCAGGTCAAGGACTTAACCTTGGAATGAGAGATGTAGAGAGTGTTATTAGACAAATAACTGCTGCAAAATCCTCTGGCATTGATGTTGGCAGTAATTATCTATTGAAGAAAATTTCACGTGATAGATACTTTGATAATTTTACTATGGCACTTGCAACTGATGGACTAAATAGAATATTTTCCAACAGAATACTTTGCGTTAAAGTTCTGAGCAATCTTGGTTTAATGGTAGTTGAAAATTCAGATTTTCTTAAAAAAAGCTTCGTTCGACATGCTATGGGGTTTATATAAATCATTAGATTTCTTTCATCATAATCAGGTGTCATTAGAGTAGTTGACACTGGAGCCCAAATTCCATAATGTCATGCCAGTGCCCAGACACTGGCATCCAGAAAAATTTATAAGCAAACTTGAGCTTATGCTAAATTTGATGAAATGAAAAACTGAATTCCAGCGTCACGCACTGGAATGACAAGAAAAAGGGTACTGGCATGACATTAAATGATTTTCCTTATTTTAGCATTAAACGCGATGAAGAAAATCATTTATAATCGCCATAGCAACTAGTGTTGAAACCTGACGTACCTTTTGGCTTGACAAACGAGAGTTTTTATCTGATTTGACAACAAGGGCTTCTAGATGACTTTGAAAGTAAATATTACCATGCTTATCTTCGATAGCTTCTATTACCCCATCATTGGCAAATGCTGCAATTTTATATCCAAGTAGCTCTAGCCTTCTTCTATTCTCTGTAGTATTACTTACTGTACCTGAATGAGCATTCGGAAAATAAGTTGAAAACCAGCCATTTTGATTAGGTAGTAAAAATCTAGCTACCACTTTTTCCAAACGACTACCTGGAACAATTTTTATCTGCTGAAGAGATATATTCTCTTTTTGTGGATAGGATGATGATTTTAAATGATTCTTCTCATCATTAACAACATTTGTTATTTCAATTTCTTTTGCATGCATAATGTCTTGTAAACCACCGCATATGGCAAGCAAATGAATTGTAGGATTGTCATCTACTATTTTTACAATTGCTTCATTCACAAGCTGGCGGTAAGGGTTAAGAGCTGAATGAAAGTTATCTGAAATAAATATTCTGTTTATCTTTTGCTCTTTGATAAATTTTGCAACTTCAACTTTTATTCGATCTAGTATCAGCTTTTTTGCCAATATTTCATCTTGTTTTGCGAACTCTTCTTGGATTTCTTTTAGATTAATTATTTTGTCGTAGTCAATGAATATAGTTTTAACCCCAAAATTATTGAATATCTCATAGATATTTTGAGATTCATCTGTTTGCAATAAACCAACAATTATATTATAATTTACTGCATTTTCCACTGTCAAAGCAGATAATTCTTTGTTTACTTTTTCACTATAAGCGATATTACTTAATAGTATAAATGTAATTAATAGTATATTAAATATTCTATTGTAACATTTATACATTATTTCCTAAATAATTATATTAATATTATAATATATTATAGAACATTAAGAAAAAGAATGTGGCCTGAGCAGGAATCGAACCAGCGACACAAGGATTTTCAGTCCTTTGCTCTACCAACTGAGCTATCAGGCCAACTACGTACTTTCATTTTTAGATAAAAAACGTTATCATGTCCATCAAAAGTTTTTGAAGTATAGAAACAAAGAATGAACATTAGTAACAAAATAGGAATTTATCCTGGTACATTTGACCCCATAACTTTTGGGCACCTTGACATAATAAAAAGAGCATGTAAGCTAGTCGATAAGTTGATAATTGGTGTTGCAGAGAATGTTAATAAACATACTAATTTTGACATAAGACTGCGCACAAGCATGGCTAAAAATGAAGTGAAAGGAGCAGGAATTGATGCAGATATTATATCCTTTAATGGGTTGCTAGTGAAGTTTGCCAAAGAGCAAAATGCTTCTGTTATTATTAGAGGACTGAGAGCAGTATCGGATTTTGATTACGAGTTTCAAATGAGTTGGGTAAATTATAAGCTCTTTCCTGAAATCGAAACTATATTTCTTCCTGCATCTGAGGATACTCAATTTATCTCATCAAGTTTTGTAAAGGAAATAGCGAGATTAGGAGGAGATGTTAGCAACTTTGTGTCAAAAAGTGTCCAAAGTGAATTGATTAATCTAAATAGGGTAGAAAATGGAGAATAAGTATTTGTTGTCTTTTTTATTTCCAAACGAGTATGTTAGATGTGTAAAATATTGTAAGCTAAAGGAGAGACATGTTAAAAGTGAGGGATAATAATGTAATAGTTTGCTGCCGTGGTGATGAGAATGATGATGGTTCTGGTCATCCAATAGTATACTTACACAAAGAAGGAGAAATGTATTGTCCTTATTGTAATAAGTCAATGGATGAAATAGTGAGTGCCGAAGAATTTCAATCTGTTGAGGTGAAAGTAATAAGCAAGAAGGAAAGAACCAAAGGTTAATAGTACTTCATTTTTTAGCTTATGTAAATAGCAATGAGAGGGGCAGTAAAAATGAAACTATCCATACGGTCGAGTACTCCTCCATGGCCTGGTATAATACCTCCACTATCTTTAACATTGTAAACTCTTTTGATGAGTGACTCAGTGAAATCTCCAAGTTGGGCTAGAATAGCAACTATCAAACCAATTATTGGAGAATAAAAAATTGGAAATAAACTCAAAAATATTGAGCCAAAAATTGTACACACTATTCCAGCTAAGACTGCACCAAAAAGTCCTAACCAAGTTTTCCCAGGGCTAATGATTGGACAAATTCTAGTTTTACCAAAATTTTTGCCGAAAAAATAGGCAGCAATATCAATGCTCCAAATAGTTAATATAAGCCATACTAATGCATATTTTCCCTGTGGTAGATTATATAGGCATATTAGCGAGGCATTTGGTAGTGCGATTAATAGTAATGCGAAAATGTATAAGATTCTATTGCCCTGAGTTAGATTATACCATTCAAAAGAAGATAAAACTGCAATTGAAAAAATTAGTAGATAAAATGATAAATCACTGAAATATGTAGCAAAAGAAAATATGAGTAATATTACTATTGAGGACAATATTCTAACCATAAAGTTATTATCTACCATATTTTTTTTCTCTTTTTGTATAATCTTCTAGTGCTTTGGTCAAATCTTGACAAGAAAAATCGGGCCACAAAGTATCACAAAAATACAATTCAGCATAAGCTGCTTGCCATAATAAAAAATTGCTTAACCTTTTTTCGCCACCAGTGCGAATTAATAAATCCAATTTTGGCAAATCTTTAGTATACAGAAATTTTTCAAATTCCTCTTCCAATACGCAATCAATATTTCCTTTTATGACGTTGTTGATAGCATGTATAATTTCCTGCTTTGCCCCATAACTAACTGCAACAGTGAGTAATAGACCATCGTTCTTATGTGTCACTTCTTCTGCTTTTTTGATTTGATCGAATATTTTACTGGGCAATAGACTTAAATTGCCAATAAAATTTAACTTAATGTTACAATTGTAAATGAATTTCATTTTATCTTCATTAGTTAAAGTGTAGTAAAATAAATTAAATAGGTAGTCTGTTTCGTTTTCAGATCTGAGCCAATTTTCCATGGAAAATGCATACAAAGTTAAGTAAGGTATGGCCAGGACTGTGCAATGCTTAGCAATATCAAATGCAACCTCACTGCCTTTTCTATAGCCATCAATTTTTACCCTTCCTTGATTGTTTGCCCACCTACCATTACCATCCATAATAATTGCTAGATGTTTTGGCAGAGATTCTAGATTCAACATTTGAATTCAACCTGTTCTAATTAGCTTAATGTCTATATCTCTGTATGAAACGTTCACTATATCCACCTAAAACTATATTATTACTGAAAAATCATTGATAGTCTATATTACAAAAATTTTCTCAACCTCGGTGTCAGCTGCCAGTGATTTTACCAAGAAAATATAGTAAAAATAGTCTGATATAGATGGTTTTACGATATAGTAAAATTATTATAAATAAATGAATTTGGTGTTATTAGAAATACCTAGCTCTTTTATGTGGATTGATATTCTCAATAACCCGCTCTAAAGATAAATTATATAATTTTGACACAGGTTCTTTGCATTCAATATATCTTTCAAATGTAAGGAATGGTACAAGTGAATTTATATTTATGTCCTGCTCTTGAGGAAGATCTTTACCGCCTAAGAAAATCCCTGGGAAAGGATATTGAGTATATATTCTCAGCTCTTGGGGAACATATTTAATTATATCTTCGTAAATACGTTCCTTGTTGTTCAAATAATCGATATTAATATCTGTAATTTTACCAGCTTTACGCAGGAGTATAGCAAGCCTCAAAGTCGACTTTACGCTAGGTTTAAAATTTTTAAATATATTGACAAATACCTTACCAGTAACATTATCTGTTATTGCTTTTAGCTCTTTAGTGGTAACAGAATTGATGCCCTTAACAACATCTTGATCTTCTAGTACTTTTATAATATCTTGAGAACTAAACTTATTAAATATGAGTTCTAATTTCTCAGGAGCAATTGAATTGATGCAATCGACAATTTTTTGATCTTTTAGTGTTTTTATAATATTTTCAAAACTAAAATTCCCATTATTAAATATGAGTTCTAATTTCTTAAGAGCAATCGAATCGATGCAATCAACAATTTTCTGATTTTCTAGTAATTCTATTGTATCTACACAGTTAAGCTTATCACTATAAAATATGAGTCGAAATTTTTCAATGTTAAAAGAAATGATATTCTCAACAACCTCCTGATTTTTTAGTAGTATTATAATATCGCTAAGAAGAAACTTATCATTACAAAGTATGAATTGAAGTTTTTCATAATCAATAAAATTGATGTGCTTAACAAGCTCTTGATTTTCTAGCAACCTTATAACCTTGTGACTGCTACTAGCATACTTGCTACTATTAAACTTATCACTATTATGAATGAGTTCAAATTTTTCATAATCAATAAAATAGAGGTATTCAACAACTCTTTGATTTCCTAATAACTCTATAATATTTTCACCACTAAACTTATCACTCTTGAGTATAAGTTGAAGCTTTTGATCATCAAGAGAGTTAATTCGATCAATAGAACTCGAATCTTTTAGTAATTCTGTAACATTTTGCTCACTAAGCTTACCATCACTCTCAACTATCATCCATTGAATAAAACGGATATTCCTAATAGCATTTTGATTTTCTAGTGGTATTCCCACATCTGCATCGTTGCAAAACTGAACATCATCAACATGTTTTTCATTAATTCCTTTATTTCCTAGTGCTTCTTTAGCGAAGTTATTCGGATCATTTTTTTCATCTTCCTCGTAATCATAATATCCATAATCTTCTTCATTCTCCTCACTATCACTACTTTCGAATTCATTGTTGATATTGCAAACCTTCCCACCTTTTAGTATTTCTAGAATATTGTGCTCCGCAGGTGCATCATTTAGCATGGACCTAAACATTTCATCATCATAATCGTTGATGTGATTAACAATGCTCTCATCTAATAGTACTTCTTCAATACCTTTATGACTAAACTTATTATGATACTTGCATAAGATTTTAAGCTTACTGTAATCCATTGAATTGATGCCATCAACAACTCTTTGATTTGATAGTAATTCTCTGTTATAAGTCTTACATATCAGTTGAAGTTTTTCGTTATATAAGTCTTCTGCATTGCCTGCCTTATCAAAATCCATAATCTTATTTCAATTTACTTAGTATTTTAATTTTGCATGTATTAGGAGGAAATAATCAAGCATTATGATAAAAGGCCTAATGAATTTATTAGTTTATTTATGTTTCTTTTCATGTATAAATTTATAGAAAGTTTTATGTAGAAGTTATTTTATGAGCAAAATTATAGAAATCAGAGCGCCAAAAACTCTTGGTGGTGAATCGGTTACGGAAGGTATAGTAAAAATAAAGAAAAATATCGGCGAAGCAGTAAAAGTAGATGACTTGATCTTTGAAATTGAAACTGATAAAACGGCGCTAGAACTAACTGCAGAAGCTTCAGGACGAATAACTGAATTTTTTGTGAAAGAAGATGATGTAATTAGCCCTGATCAATTACTGGCAAAACTTGCTGTAGGAGAAGTAAAAGAAGAAGTGAAAAAAGAAGATAAAGGCGAAAGCGCTGATAAAAAAGATGCCCCTTCAGCTCGTAAAATTATGGAAGAAAATGCAATTAGTGCAGAAAATGTAAAAGGAACTGGCATGGGAGGCAGAATAACTAAAGCGGATGTGATAGACCATATGAGTAAAGCTGAACAACCTCCGGTAAAACAATATGAATCGCCAAAAAGTGTAGTAAGTGGAGAGAGAAGAGAAGAGCGAGTGAAAATGAGCAAAATAAGGCAAGTAATAGCTGCTCGTTTGAAAGCATCGCAAAATACTGCTGCAATACTGACCACGTTCAATGAAATTGACATGAAAAACGTCATGGATCTGAGGGCAAAGTATAAAGAAACTTTTGAAAAGAAATATGGAATAAAACTGGGTTTCATGTCGTTTTTTATAAAGGCAGCAGTGCAAGCACTAAAAGAAATTCGTGAGATTAACGCTGAGATTTCAGGTGATGAAATTGTATATAAAAATTACTATGACATAGGTGTTGCTGTTGGCACTGACAAAGGTCTTGTTGTACCAGTTATTCGTGATGCTGATCAAATGTCATTTGCTGAAATTGAACTAACTTTAGTTGCCCTTGGCAAAAAAGCACGAGAAGGTAAGCTGCAAGTATCGGAAATGGAAGGTGCAACATTTACTATCTCAAACGGTGGCGTATACGGTTCACTTCTTTCTACTCCGATAATAAACCCTCCGCAATCTGGAATACTTGGAATGCATACTATACAAAACAGGCCAGTTGCTGTGAGTAACTCAATTGAAATCAGACCTATGATGTACATTGCCCTCTCTTACGATCACAGAATAGTTGATGGCAAAGGAGCAGTTACTTTCCTTGTGAAAATCAAAAATTACATAGAAGATCCAAATAGATTGGTTTTGGAAATTTAAGCAGGTTAAAAGCGACAAGTAAGTTTTTCTGAAGTTTTCAAGATGGGTGGCTTTGTTGAATGGCAAGGAATGAGGAGGAGTAATGAAAGGAATTTACGAGGCAAATTTGAAAATAGGCATACCTATATCAGTAAAGTTATTAATCAAATAGCATTTTAAAAGCACCTCTTGAGAGCGATTTACCTCAGATTTATTCTTAAAACTAAATCCAAATGTTTTTTTGAGCCTCAGGAAAAAACTCTCGATACGTGAACGTATTTCATACCTTGTCTTCTTTTTCCAGTGGGTTAAATTGTAAGTTTTCCTTATACTAATGTTGTTGTTTCTTTCTGATAGATAATCTATATTGCTGCAGATTTTTTCTTGGCTTTATGATGGGTTTCAAATTGTATTGATTGCACAACTTATATAAATTATCTGTATCATAAGCTCCATCTGCACGCAGAGACTTAATCTTATAGATATCACCCATTTCCTTTAGTATTTTAGATGCTATCATGTGAAAGAAAATTAGTATATCGAATTGCTATTGCCTTTTTGCTGTTTTCGTCCAAAGCAACATGTAGCTTTCTTATTTGATCTGTACCATTATACTTCCTTATCTTGGCGTTATCTTTGTTATGTTGAGTACTGTTACTATAAATATGGATTACAGTACTATCTATAGCAATTTCAATATTCTCTATGTCATTTTTATCTGTTCTGTGGTCACATAATTTCAAATTAAGTTTGACGAGAAGCTTGTGAATACTTGGAGATTCTTCACTATACTTTGTAAATATCCTTTTATAAATCCAACTGCTTGCCTTAAGCCTATTCTAAATAGATTAACAACTATATGTACTGCAATAACAACCTTATCGCTATAAATCTCCAGGAATTTTTTCTGAACTTTCGTACCAGTTTTCTATAGCTTCATCGATAAAATGAAAGACATTTCCTCTTTTTTCTAAAAATTGATTATACTCTTTATGACTACTGACTTTCATCTTCTGTGGCATATACTCTACAAAATGTTCATTTCTTAATAGAGTAACCACTTTCTTTAGATTTTCTCCCTTTTTTTCTCCCATCTCTACTCGCTATGCAACAAAGCCAGCTCTGCTCTATTATAACTACTACCAATGCTGAATATTGCTTCTTGAAGAACTTTAATTCCAATAAGAGAAAAGGCCTTTATTTTTATGTCTTCTGTTCCTTCTGTTCCACTTTTTCCTATATCCATTATTTTATTAGCAAACTCAGCCCATTTACCTTGCTTTCCTCTTTGATTTTCTAGTCTCTCATAGTACTCTGATAAAGAGCGTTCATAAATAAAAACAAAATCTTCAACAAACTTTCTTAGCTTTTCATGCACTTCCTTCTCCTGTGCAGAAAGTCTTTCTACTTGATCAGAAGATTTTTTTAAATGTTCTTCTAGAGTCCTAATAATCTCTCCCTTATTTTGTTGCTTAGCAATATCTAGTGGAGTTTTACCTTGATTATTTTTAATATTTGGGTCTATACCAGACACATTCAAAAGAAGTTCAACAATGTCTTGATGATTTTTGCTTACAGCAACATGTAGTGGTGTATTACCACCATCATTGAGATCAATATCATTAATATTTTGTACTTGAGTAAGTAACCCTTCAATTTCACTAATCTTATTTAGCTGAGGATTATCCGTTCTATGCTCACGTATCGCCAGAAACAATTTAGCAATGTTAGTATCATCAGGATTATATTGACGTCTTATTCTATTTTTAAACTGAAAAGATTTTTCTTCCCTATCTGAACTAGTTGCTTGTGGGTTAGTCTTTATATCTTGCATAAAATCCCTCTCTATTTTATATAAAAACCTAAATTTTGTTATATGCTAATCAATACAATTGGCAATGCAAGTAGTTTTTATGTGTCTTTTAATATTTTATCTTCAGGCTATTTTATTTAAGTTTTTGACTAAAGAGTTATATATCTCTTTGGCCTAGCAATACATTCTACTAAAAATTTAGATAAAATAACCATTTCCAGAACTCAAAACCAGCTAGTGAGTTATCTAAGTGGAGAAAGTCACCTCTCCCCACTCGACTTCAAAACCGGACTTCCCATCATCCGGCTTCTCTCTAATTTGGTATACATACTTCCATGTAATTGATCGTGGCAGTGCTTATGAAGCAAGGATAGATTTTTCATGTTATTATTGCAATCTTGATGATGTACATGTGTTAAACCTAAACCAAAGATAACAATAATTACATTTACCTTGCTGTAACTTCAGTAATTTTATTACTCGTGATCTGGTAATTTACTTAAACGATTTCCCCAATATGGCCAATCTCCATCATACGGAGATCTATTTCCATTTACTTTGATATGTCGTTTAATAGCATGATCCCTATGTCTAATAAGATATAACTTGTTATTTACCATATATCTCCAATTGTCGTTACCATACTTTTTAAAGTATTTTCTTTTAACCCAACACCTTCTTTTGTCATGGTGTCTATAGACAGCCCATTTCCAAAGTTTGTTATGCATAGAGTAGTCTAATAAATTGTAATAGTCTAGACTTGATCTGACAAGCAAACAAAGTAAGATAAAAATATAGACAAGTTTTAAAGGAGTGTCAGATATGAATACAACACAAGAAAAAATACTAAAACCAAAGTTGGGATTGCTAGAACTTGCAAAGCAATTAGGAAATGTATCACAGGCGTGTAAAGTAATGGGATATTCAAGGGATACATTTACCGCTTCAAAGAACTGTATGAAACAGGAGGAGAAGAGGCTTTACACGAGATAAGCAAAAGCAAGCCATTGTATGCAAATAGAGTGTCGGAGGATATAGAAAAAGCAGTAGTTGAAATAGCAATAGAGTTTCCAGCATACGGACAAGAAAGAGCAGCAAACGAACTGAAAAAGAGAGGAATTCTCATCTCTGCAAGTGGAATAAGATCAGTGTGGCAAAGAAACGATCTTGAAAATTTTAAAAAGAGGTTAAAGGCATTAGAAGCAAAAGTAGCTCAGGATGGTATCATTTTAACAGAAGAACAGATAACAGCTCTAGAAAAGGCTAAGGAAGAAAAAGAGGCCCATGGAGAAATTGAAACAGAGCATCCAGGATACTTAG
>NZ_QJHA01000017.1:0-9026 GCF_006334525.1 Wolbachia endosymbiont of Leptopilina clavipes | reverse complement strand
GCTTCCATTCCGCAAAGATTACCATCACAGGCATAGAAAATATTCGTATGATTCAAAAAAGACAAATTATTAAAATAATGTTTCTACTTTTGAGAATTTTGCTATGTTAATGGCTTCATAACTCCTATAATCCCACCTTTAATGATCTTCTTTCCTATGGTTTATAGATGCGACAGAACCTTTTTTTTGACTCTGTTGAATTAAAAAGGCTAACTACAGAACGGCCAACTAAGTCTAGTCTTGTAACGGCTTACTAAGGATTCTTTAAATATCGATCCTCAAAAAAATCGGCGTAGGTTTAGGCAGTGTAATGCCTAAGCTTACACATGCGTTGCACAGAGATTTTAAATCACGTTGTTCTTTTGGAATTTGCAACTGATCGAGTATCATTTTTGCTGACTTTGGAGCAATTGGCTGCAGCAAAATGCCAATCATTCTAATGTATTCAAGTAATTTGTAGATTACTAAATCCATGCGCTCTCTATCGGTTTTACTGAGTGTCCAGGGTGCACTTTTATCTATGTAAGCATTGGCCTTGGAAGAGATATTGATAATCAGGAGTATAATCTGGTTAAATTCATACTTTGATAGATGATCCATTACTTGATCAATTATGGCTTTGCAATTTGGTAAACTCTCATCATCTTTAAGCAAATTGCGATCGACCACTGGTACAACTCCAAAGCATTGCTTGTGCAGAAATGAAATTGTTCTTTGCACTAAATTGCCTATATTGTTTGCCAGCTCTGAGTTTATGCGGCTGATCATGTTCTTCTTACTGAAATTACCATCTTGACCGAAACTTGCTTCCCGAAGGAGAAAATAGCGTAGTTGATCAACACCAAACTCTTCTGCCAGACCAATTGGATCTATAACGTTACCAAGGGATTTGGATATTTTTTCCCCCTCGTTCAGCCACCAACCATGAACTGCAATTTGCTTTGGCAGTGATAAATCTGCTGCAAGGAGGATCGCTGGCCAGTATACAGCGTGAAAACGCAATATGTCTTTACCGATCACATGAACGTTGAAGGAGTTTGTCCAAAATTTCTTATATTCCTCATCTTCTATATTAGGAAAGCCTATTGATGTGAGATAGTTAGTGAGCGCATCTATCCAAACATAAATTACGTGCTTGTCATTCCCTGGTACTTTTATTCCCCAATTAAAACTAGTACGAGAAATCGAAAGGTCAGTAAGTCCTGATTTTACAAACGATACCACCTCGTTTTTTCTGCTCTCAGGAAAGATGAAATTCGGCTGATTTTCGTATAACTCTAGTAATTTATTTTGCCAACTTGACAAACGAAAAAAGTAGCTCTCTTCTTTTATCCACTGAACTTCAGCACCTGTTGGTGCTCTGCCATCTATCAACTCTGATTCCTGATAAAACGCTTCATCACGAACTGAATACCAACCTGAGTAAGAATTCAGATATATTTGCCCTCTCTCTTCAAGCCTATTCCATAGAGCTATAACTGCTTTTTCATGACGTTCTTCTGTGGTGCGAATAAAATCATCATAATAAAAGTTCATTAGCTCAGCCAATTTTCTGAACGTAACACTTATTTCATCTGTAAATTCTTTTGGCTCTATTCCCTTTACCTTAGCCGCTTTTTCAATTTTCTGTCCATGTTCATCTGTACCAGTAGTAAATTTGACGTTCTTTTCAGCTAATTTCATAAATCTAGCTGTAACATCACAGATAAGGGAAGTATATGCGTGGCCGATATGTGGCTTGTCGTTTACGTAATATATTGGCGTAGTGACGTAAAAGCTCTCAAATTGCTCCATCTTGTAGTGCTTAAAGCTTTATCGTATCTGCACTAGTAATAAAAATCAATATATATCCTATCGTACAAGCAATCTGAAAAGCCATTATACCGCTGCGTTTTGCAGCGGTATAATGTGAGTAACTTACGCTTGAGTTGCTATGATATTGTTGTCCATAACTTCACAACTGTACAAACATTCGTCTGTGAAAGCAGTGTGTTAAATATTATAGCAGATTTTGCCTCAAACACAAAAATGTCATCCCAGTGCCCAGACACTGGGATCCAGAAAAATTAATTGTAAACAAACGACTATACAACATGTTCAATAAAATTACAAAAAGCTGGATTCCAGTGTCAAGCACTGGAATGACACTATTTGCTGTACAATTTACCTTCTAAAATCAATATTCATACAATATATCCATGATTTCCAGAATGTTTTTCCGCATTAGAATGAGAAAACAACCCACCAGGTCTGGTGTCATCATAAGAAGAAGCACTTGGAACAGTATTAGGATCTTGAGAAAAGTAAGGAGGTAGTGGTGAATCATAACCTCCACAACTACGCCCTTGTCCAGGATAGCTATCTACCGCTTCTTCAGCCTTCTTAATATTTTCTGACTCTTTCTTATGTTTCATATGAAAAGCCACACCACCAGCAAGACACACAAGAGAATTAATGCCAAGAATGACTAAACCCCAAACTGGTAAGACTGGGTTAATAGCGCAACCTATCAAAGCTGCTAAAGAAATTGCACCAACTGCAAATTCTATATTTCTGAACATTTTAAGTTGACTATCTAGATAATCTATTTTTTCTGACTTTCTAGCCGTTTTTTCGCTGCTGTTGTACCAAACACACATTAAAGCATGGAAAGCAACACACGCAACTACAGCTACTATCCCTAAAGCTAATAATTTCCTGCTGTCTTCTGAGTCTTTTTTCTTATCTTCTCTGCTTTGGTAGCCAACAGTATCAAAACCAGGGTTATTTATAACTGTAGTACGACCACCAAACAGGTTGCTAAGTAGTAAATAATCCCAAAAATCTAAACCTCTATTATCGTTTATATGTACGTGCGTGACTTGAGGGCCTGTAGTTTGTTGCCTATTGCTTCTATCATATTCTGTACTGTTCTGCTCATTAGTTAGATTACTGAGCTTAAATTCCTTATACGCATCTTCAAAAATTTTATCACTCCAGTTCTCAATATTTTGCATACCACGAGAACGTAAAAATTCTTGAACACCATTGTCACTGCCATTTTCTTTTATATAGGCAAGTGCATACCTTTTTAAAACACTACTACGCATAAAAATTCCCCCAGAATTAAGATTAAATTAATAAAGACTTATTATAATAGAGTAACGTTTTCTTGTCAATTCAACCATACCCTAATACCCAGTTAATATCCTTTCCACCAATTCTTTTACTGTCGGTACGTAGCCATTCTCATAAAATGGGTCTTGCTTAAATCTGTAAACATTGTGTCCAGAAAACATGAGTTCATTTTCAACATTGCCGTCATGTACAATGTTTTGCAGTGTCTTTTGTATACAGAAACTCCGTGGATCTGGCTTTCGCCCTGTTGAATGGTCACCATGATCTTTCCAATTGCTAAACAGACAATGGCTCAAACATCCCATGCAATTAATTTGATCTTGTCTTATCTCCGCAAATTTGCTTGGTGTCACAAAAATAACAGTTGTATCTGGAGTTTTCATTGCCTCTGTATAACCTTCCTGAGTCCACTTATCTGCCAGTTCTTTGTCTTGTGCAGTAAGGTAAATCTTTCTACCTCTGCTGCCCATTGCAAATTCATTGTTAAACTCTCCGCTTGCACTTTCCGAAAATTTTATTTGACGTGAATTCCTCTCCTGTAGCTCACGTATGAAGTTATTTCTTACTGCAGATGAGTAAAACCCTGTTGGACTAAATTTGTTTAAAAATACATCACCTTCTTCTAAAGTAAGTAACTTCTTTTTCCACTCTGTAGAAATCGGGCTTTCTTTTGTTAAAAGTGGACGAGTACCAAGCTGAAAAGCTATTGGTCCGATTTGTAAATTGTCAAACCAATGTTCCCAATCCTTCAAATGCCACACTCCCCCTGCCATAACAATTGGCGTTTCAGCAAGACCAACTTCGTTCATGAAAGATCTAAGCTCTGCAACTCTTTCAAATGGAGCCTGTAGTAATTCCGGATCTTCACTATTACTTAGTCCATTGTGACCACCAGCAAGCCACGGATCCTCGTATACTACTCCACCAAGTAAAAAAGAAGATATTTTTTGGTAAGCACGTTTCCATAACGCTTTAAAAGCGCGTGCTGATGAGATAATAGGGTAATAATAAACTTGATATTTAGCTGCAATTTCTCCGAGTCTGTAAGGCATACCAGCACCGCAAGTGATGCCATGAACTAAGCCTTTTGCTTTTTCTAATATACCATGAAGTACATGTTCTGCTGCCCCCATTTCCCAAAGCACATTCATATGTACTCTCCCATGGCCTTTTGATATTTCATTTGCTATTTTTACTTGACTAACTCCTGCCTCAATGCTATATTTAATTAATTCTTCGTGCTTTTCATTTCTTGTTTTACCTTTATAAATTAGTGGTACCAGCTTGCCATTGCCATCGATAAGTTTAGCATTTGCACCAGAAAACGTACCAACAGCATCCGCTGCAGCAAATGCCCCACTTGATCCTCCATCACTGATTGCAATACCTTTACCGCCCTCAATGATTGGCCACACTTCCTTCCCTGAAATCACTATCTTTTTTATCTTATCTTTCAAAATTTCCTCTTAATCTTTCACTCTATTTTACTTAATTACTAAAAAAATAATAGCTTTTCTTTTTATACCTATGCATTCAGTTTTAAATAGGCATAGGAGATGCTATAAATATAGTTTTATAAGAAATTGCTATATGATCATAGGTTTAACAGGTGGGATTGCAGTTGGAAAGAGCTTTGTAGCCAATTGCTTTAAAGAATTTGGTGCCGCTTTGTTTGATGCCGACTCTGTCGTGCACCAGCTTTATAAAGTGGACAAAAACATAATAAGTTATGCAGAAGAAAAATTTCCTGGGGTGGTAGTAAATGGTAAAATAGACAGAGCAGTATTGTCTGAATATTTTTTAGCCTATGATGAAAATTGGAAACAATTCCAATCTTTAGTGCATTCCGTTGTGCGAAATGAATTAGAAATTTTTATTGCTCAGGAGAAAAAAAATGATAGAAAATCTCTAGTTCTAGACATTCCACTCTTGCTGGAAACAAGATTCCGTTTATATTGCGATTTTATTGTTTTTATCCATGCAGATAGCGCTGTACAAGCTCAAAGGCTCAGTGAGCGTAATATGGATAAAGAAAAGCTGAATCTAATGTCCAGTATTCAGCTACCTATTGAAGAAAAAAGGCAAATGAGTGATTTCATCATCGATACCAGCGCAAATGTTTTTCCTCAAGTGAAAAAAATAGTGGATTCATTAAACCTAAACACGTAGCTTTACGTCATACCGTCACTTGGCCGCTAACAAGCAGCGGGATGACGGTTGTCAGGGTAGTACCTTCTCCTGTCATCCCAGTGCTTGACACTGGGATCTAGCTTTTTGGTAATTTTATCGAAAATGTTTGCTCGTTTACAATCAATTTTCCTGGATCCCAGTGTCTGGGCACTTGGGATGACACCCTACTTAACCGTCATACCGCCGCGGTATCTCTTAGCCACTAACACGTAGCGGGATGACGATTGTCGATAAATCTAAGTTACTTTAGCAACAGTTATTCTCCACCAGATTACTCCGAATTTTAGCTGTACTATCAGCAGATTTTACCATTAAAATCTCAAACCTTGAGCCTGCGTTCAAAAATGATTCAACTGACTTACCGAAAAAATCATATCTCCACCCCTTGAATAGTTTATCTATCTGCCCAGATATTGAACCAGCTAACTCATCTTTTGATGAAACTAACTTTCTTGATATGTTATTTTCCTTACATTTGCTCTCTAAAATAATCGAGAGTATATCAAATACAGATTTATCATAATTATCTGACAGAGTATAATTTTGCTGCACAAACTCCTTCTCATTCTCATTGAAAATATTCATAAATTCTAATAAATCTTCCTCTTTTATATTTTTTGTGTTCCTCTCAAGATCATCTAAAACCTCGTCAATACGCTCCACATTTTTTTCAATAAGACCAATTATTACAGCATTATTAATTACTTTATTACGGTTGATGTTATAGCGTTGTGCTAAAGTCTCTTGCCACTCACTCACTGCTTTAACAACTAACATTAGCCTCGGATTTGCTTCATAGTTAAATTTAATCCTCCTCCATGCATCTTTTGGACTATGCAAATACTTATTTATATCAACCAATAATTCCATCTCTTCTTGAAACCAACTCATCCTATTACTTTCTTCAAGTTTATTGCACAATATTTGGTATAGATCATATAGATATACCACGTCGTTTATTGCATAGTCTAGTTGATCCTCAGACAATGGACGCCTTAACCAGTCTGAATTTTTAGCTTTAATTTTATCCAGTGCTATTCCTTGATATTGCTCTACTACTTTTGAATAACCAATAAAGTCATGATAATAATGGCAAAACATAGCAGCAACTTGGGTATCAAAAATAGGAGTGGGAACACATTTAAACACAGTGAGTAAGGATTCTATATCCTGCCGGCAGCTATGAAACACTTTGATTATTCCCTGATTTAGCATCATTTTCTTAATGAATGATAAATCAATTTCTGGCACTAATGCATCTACAATAAAACTCTTCTCTCCGTAAGAAATTTGAATTAACGATAATTTTGGGTAGTAGGTTAAATTATTTCTAATGAACTCCGTGTCAATTGCTATAAATTTTGGATCTTTTTCCATCAATTCTTTACATGCATTTTCCAGTTCCGATGTCGTACTAATTAGCATATATTTTTTGTTCAGTGGCTATATTTTACCACTTATATTAAATCTTTACAATTGATTGAAATTGAGAGCACAATTGTATAATAACTAACTCTTCTGTAAATATACAGTTTTGCCAGACACAACGGTACGTACTACGTGCCCTTTCACTTTGCGTCCACCGAAAGGCGAATTCTTTGATTTACTAGCAAAGTTGTCAACTTTAATTTCCCATTCATGATCCAAATCAACTAAAATTAAGTCCGCTACAAGGTTTTTCTGTATGCGGCCACGTGGCATATGTATGATATCTGCAGGCTTATATGTCAATTTTGCAAGCACATCAAGTAGACCCATTTGTCCACTATGATATAGTTCAAGTGAAAGGGGCAGCATTGTTTCAAGGCCAATAATACCAAATGCAGCATTTTCAAGTGGCAGATCTTTAGAACTAAGATCATGCGGAGCATGATCGGTTGCAATGCAATCAATCACACCTGTCTTTAAACCTTCAATCATAGCTAAACGATCCTCTTCAGTGCGAAGCGGCGGGTTCATTTTTGCGATTGCTCCGTGTTGTTTTACTATATCTTCAGTTAAAGTAAAGTGATGAGGAGTTACTTCACACGTAACATTTAATCCCAAATCTTTTGCACGTTTAATAGCATCAAGTGAATCTTTTGAAGAGACATGTAAAATATGGTAGTGTACATTTTCTATGTTCTTCATTAGCAGTATATCACGAGTTACCATAACCGATTCCGATGCACTCAAGATTCCCTTTACTCCCAATTCTTCAGAAATCTTACCCTCGTTAATTACGCCACCAGCAGATAGATTCAAATCCTCTGCGTGTTGAGCAATAGGAACACCAAGCATACTTGAATAAAGCAGTGCCTGTCTCATAATCATTGGATTCATAACTGGCATACCATCATCGGTGAACCCAACTGCACCCGCTTCCTTTAAGAGTGCCATTTCAGTTAATTTTTCTTCCGAAGTGGTGATTTTAGCGTAAAATTGAACATTCACATGCGAAGTTTCAAATGCTCTATATTTCAAATACTTAGCCAAGACAACACTATCAATCGCTGGAACAGTGTTTGGCTGGCAAACTACAGTTGTAACGCCCCCCGCAGCTGCAGATTTGCTGCCTGTATGTATAGTTTCTTTATGCTCTTGACCTGGTTCACGAAAATGTACGTGAATGTCAATAAGGCCTGGCATTAGAACAAGCCCTTTACAGTCTATTATTTCATCAACTCCACTTGTTGAAAATAATGATTCGCCAAAATCAACAATTTTACCCCCTTCAGTCAATAATGAACCTTTTATATCAAGTTTAGTTTCCGGGTCGATAATACGAGCATTGGTATACGCAATTTTATAGCCTTCCTTTTGCCCTGTCCGCAATAAATTCCAAATCATATTTGAGTATCGATTATAAAATAAATCTAAAGTTTTTTTAGTAAAATACAACCAAATTAAAGTGATGATATAAAACTAGCAATAAAGAATATTTAAATTAATACTCAAGCAGCTATTCTATAACTACCATTTTCGATTTCAACGTTATTAAGTGCGGTATTTGCGTTATAAGAACAGTCACATCCTACTGCAAGAAAAGTTAATGCAGCTACAGCAAGCGAAACACACATTGCTAAATGAACCATTGTTAGACTTGTACCAACAGCAAATGCTCCAGATAATACAAAAGAAACAGAAGCATAATTACCCTGCCTTTTACTATAAATTTTTGCTTTCAAGAATTTTTCATTTAGCTCTTCATCCTTGCTTTCAGATTGTTTCTGTTGAGTTACTTCATCAGTTAGACCTTGCCTTGTATCATTCAGCTGCCCTTCCGGTTCTGTCGCATCTATAAACCATAGGAAAGAAGATCATTAAAGGTGGGATTATAGGAGTTATGAAGCCATTAACATAGCAAAATTCTCAAAAGTAGAAACATTATTTTAATAATTTGTCTTTTTTGAATCATACGAATATTTTCTATGCCTGTGATGGTAATCTTTGCGGAATGGAAGCTTTTAAACCCAAGCATTGGCTTTATTAGTTTTTTGATAAATCTATCAACAATATTATTTAGATATTTTATTTGAAGAACTGTAATCTTCAGAAATTTCTGCATTCAAATCATCAAGAGCAGCAGTATTACTGCCGCTTTTATCAATTACAATTTTCTCAGGAAGATAGTTACTCCTGAAGGCTTTACGAAAGAATGCAAGTGCTGCAGACTTGTCTCTACTAACACACAAGAGGAAGTCTACAGTATATAAGTGTAATAGTCTAGACTTAATCTG
>NZ_QJHA01000005.1:0-4438 GCF_006334525.1 Wolbachia endosymbiont of Leptopilina clavipes | reverse complement strand
AATAATGGAGTATGTCTCTCCATCATTCAATCGCAATTACAGTATGTTGGGTGATTTTTGTATATTACACTGTTTGCTGCAGTATCGATCCCTCTTGCAAGTCCAGAAATTACGATGAAACCAACTTCGCTTAAATCAAGTGCCAACTTATTGGCAAAATTTCTTCCATTGATTGAAGAATTACGTCCACCGATTATTGCAATTATCTCACGGCTTAACAATGATATATCACAAAGTGTAGTTATTACAGGAGGACAACTCGGTATATTCCTTAAAATGTCAGGGTAATCTGGATCACATGCTGGTATTATTTTGGCTCCAATTTTTTCTACATTCTTAATTTCTTCTTGTACATTTTTAATTCCATAATCCTTGTTAGCCAATTCATTAAGATACTTAAGCACTTCATCTAGTGAGCCACATGCTCTTAGTATACTAAAAAACTTTACTGTCCCACAGTTCTAGCCAAGCTTAGCCATATTTCTAATTCTTCGTTATTTAATTTATTTATCTTCATAAAAGGCTTGAATTTCTTATCAGTTTAGTGTACCCAAGATAATGCAAATATACAGTATTTTATGACGCATTTTGTTACAGATAAATGCATAAAATGTAAATATACGGACTGTGTAGAAGTATGTCCCGTTGACTGCTTTTATGAAGGTAAAAATATGCTCGTGATTAACCCAGATGAGTGTATTGATTGTGGAGTGTGTATACCTGAATGTCCAGTAGATGCAATTGTAACTGATGATTCCATAAAAGATATTCTAGAGCTAGATGAAGGCTTACTGAACAATGAACAAAAAATCTTTAAATCATTTTACAACATAAATGTAGAATATTCGCAAAAGTGGCCAAATGTCACAGCTAAAAAGCAACCCCTAGATACAGCAGAAGAGTATAAAGAAAAAAAGGATAAAACAGCTTATTTTGACGAAAATTTAGGGTAATAGAGTACGAAAGTGGACTCACACTTTTTTGATTAAATAGACATTGAATTGTAAGCATCTATTTCATCTGCCATAGACGATAATTTGCACTCTCAAAACGGAGATTGTTTGCAATGTCTATTAATTTCTCACTAATTTGTGAACGAAGTTCAGGCACTGGAAAGAAAGTATCACATCTAGCCTTGCACAGAGGTTTGTCTGTTTCATTGAACGCCTCTTCACAGTTTTTATGGCAAATATGAGATAGGTTGCGTGCCTGAAACGTTAATGAATTCGAGTTTTGTGTAGACATAACCATAATATACTCCTAAATTAAAAAACTAACTCCACGGTAGCATTTATGTGTTAATAAAATTGTAATATTTATATTAGCATAATTACTTTTCAGATACGTTTATTGCTTTATTGAAAAGTTCAGAATAAATAGAGAGTACAAAAGAAGCCTCACATCTTTTTGGTTAAATAGACATTGAATCGTAAATGTGCGTTTCATCAGAAAATATATCAGCAGATGATATATTACTATCAATATTGTCTGGTTTAAGTTCATTGTTCAGATTCTCGAAATCTTTTTGAATTGTTTCAATTGTCTTCTTTAAATTACCATACTCTCCCCATAACTTGGTATTGGTTAAATGAATATTATTGCTTAGATTCTTGAAATCTTCTTTAATTGTTTCAATTGTCTTCTTTGAGTTATAATGCGCTCCCCATAACGGTCCAGTGATTGATTTAATACAAACTTCACTTAATGAACATTGATTATTATCTTTTTCTGACATAATATTCTCCTTAATTAATATTATATTTAATATAGTATAAAAGTATTAATACTATATTAAATATGGAATCAAAAGTAAATAAAGCAATACAGGAACGTCTTACAGTTGATTCAGTGAATCTTGCACCATAGCTTTAAAGGGTTTAGAAGACTAAGAGTTGGCGATGTGTATTATACAGACACCAAAAACACGAAGTAACTATCGTTACAATAGGATATAGGGACACCATTTACGTTTGAAGGAAATATGTTTTGCAATAACCCTATTCTATAATGCAAAACCCAATGTATTACTTGCAATCTGGTGTCTGATCACAAAGGAACCAGTTTACATAAAACTACTTGCCACCTGCAAATTGCAATATCTGTACAGCTGTGGAACTTTTCAAAGCGTTTTTTCTATTGAAGATAAAAGTATCTTTTATATATGATATATAGCAAAATATTAGGGTGCTTATGGTTCCAACTATAGCAATTTTAAGTGGTGGATTTTCTTGCGAAAGAGAAATATCGCTTATGAGCGGAAAAGCAGTAAAGAAGGCGCTTGATAGCCTTTCATATAATGCAATAGAAATAGATGTTGATAGCAACATTGCTCAAAAGCTTAAAAAAACTAATCCCGCTCTTGCTTTTATTGCTCTACATGGACCTTATGGTGAAGATGGCTGTATTCAAGGTTTACTGGAGATTTTAGGTATAAAATATACACACTCAGAAGTTATGGCTTCAGCTGTTGCTATGAATAAAGTGATGTCAAAGCATATATTCCATTCTCTTAATATCGACACTCCAAGAGGTTATGTAATTAGTCGAGAAGATGTGCTAAAAAATAATATTAAAGTTGATTATCCGTACGTCTTAAAACCGATTAACGAAGGCTCAAGCATTGGAGTACACATGATTTTCTCACATGAGGATTACTTAGAGCTGAAAAATAACAGTTCTACTATAATGGAAAAGATGATCATAGAAGAATACATACCGGGTATAGAGTTACATACTGCTGTGTTGCTGAATGAAGCAATTGGCACTATGGAAATACGACCAAAAAATAAATTCTATGATTATGAAGCAAAGTATACAGATGGATTTGCAGAACATATATTTCCTGCTAAAATTCCTGACAACATATATAGAATGACCTTGGAACACGCACTAAAAGTTCATCAATTTTTAGGATGCAAAACTGTTTCCCGCTCAGACTTCCGTTATAATCCCCAAAATAACACTTTAAAAATGCTTGAGATTAATACACATCCTGGCTTTACTGAATTATCGTTAGTACCAGAAATTGCAAAATTGACAAAAGGAATTGATTTTAATGAATTAATTAAAATTATTGTCAAAGACAGTTTACACCACAAGAATATTAGAGATCAAGCCGATGTTGAACAATGTTACTAGAAGTCAAAGGAGTTTTTTGCGCAAGTGTGCTTTCATGATTATAACTGCACTTTTCCTTACACTAGTACTTTATAGTTCACTTGATAAAATAACAAATCGATTCAATTACTACTTTACTTGGTGTAACGATCGCTTATCGAGCTTATTAATTAGCAATGGATTTTCAATCGACAAAGTAACCGTTACTGGAAACAAATTTACAAATGAACAGGACATTCTAAGTTTAGTAGATAGAACACAACCTATCATGTATGTATCACTCTCAAAACTAACAGATAATATACAATCTGTAAGCGAATGGATAAAACATGTAAGAATTTATAGGATTTTACCCAACACCTTACGCATTGATGTAAATGAACACAAACCTTTTGCTCTTTGGAAAGATGATAACAGAACTTCAGTAATTGACTCTGAAGGTAAAGTAATCGTAGATGATTACCAGATAGATAACCTCGTTATAATCAAAGGACAAAATTCGTTATCAAGCCTAAAATTCATTAAAGATATACTAGAGAGGAAAACTCAATTAAGTGATCATATTTCTTCTTGTGTTTATGTAGGCAATAGAAGATGGAATATCATACTCGATAACAGTGCCACAGTAAAATTGCCTGAAGATAATCCTTATAGCGCATGGGATTATTTAAGCCACTTGCGAAATACAACCGACTTTACTTTTAGCAATTGGAGCATAATTGATATGCGTGTTGCTGATAAGATCTTTGTGAAGAAGTGATCTGCTAGGTGCTCCTTTTCATTTCATGCAAGTAGCCCTTTCTCTGTCATACGAGTAGCTTAAAACTGGAATCCAGATTGCAAGTAATTGATTTGGTTGGGTGAGTATGGATTTTGCATTATAGAAGGAAGCATTAACCATTACTAAACAAAAAGGGGAGTGTTAAATAAACTGTGTCAAATCGAGAAGTAAATTAATAAATTTGATATAAAAAATGGAGGTTTGATAATTAGTCAAGCAAATATAACTACCGGTTTTGTAGACTATAAAGAATTAGAAACAAATATCTTATCTTCTATACGAGAAGGAAGACCATTGACTGTAAGAGATGGAGCATTAACACCATTTATAAAAAAACTGCTAGAGGGAAGGCGAGATAGAAAACCATTTGTCGGCTGAAAGCGAAGAAAACAACCGAAGAAATTCAAAGACTTTACGGACAAGTATTTGAACTATTGACACCAAGAGATAGTGAAGGAAGTTTTGAGCTACAAGTAGTCAGAAAAAGGCAAACAACCGAACTTGAAGCAAAGGTTTTAAGTACATATGCCAGTGGCATGG
>NZ_QJHA01000037.1:0-8177 GCF_006334525.1 Wolbachia endosymbiont of Leptopilina clavipes | reverse complement strand
TAGCAAAAGCAACTCTGGAATAGGTATCAACAAAGGTTTGCTGGTAAATTCGTCCAATACCTTTGATATTACCAACATAATAACTGTCTTGGCTACCTAAGTATCCTGGATGCTCTGTTTCAATTTCTCCATGGGCCTCTTTTTCTTCCTTAGCCTTTTCTAGAGCTGTTATCTGTTCTTCTGTTAAAATGATACCATCCTGAGCTACTTTTGCTTCTAATGCCTTTAACCTCTTTTTAAAATTTTCAAGATCGTTTCTTTGCCACACTGATCTTATTCCACTTGCAGAGATGAGAATTCCTCTCTTTTTCAGTTCGTTTGCTGCTCTTTCTTGTCCGTATGCTGGAAACTCTATTGCTATTTCAACTACTGCTTTTTCTATATCCTCCGACACTCTATTTGCATACAATGGCTTGCTTTTGCTTATCTCGTGTAAAGCCTCTTCTCCTCCTGTTTCATACAGTTCTTTGAAGCGGTAAATGTATCCCTTGAATATCCCATTACTTTACACGCCTGTGATACATTTCCTAATTGCTTTGCAAGTTCTAGCAATCCCAACTTTGGTTTTAGTATTTTTTCTTGTGTTGTATTCATATCTGACACTCCTTTAAAACTTGTCTATATTTTTATCTTACTTTGTTTGCTTGTCAGATCAAGTCTAGACTATTACATCTTAGTTCAACAGGAATAACTAATGGGAAGTTTCTTAGAAGCAGTAGTTATGGCGATCCTCAGGCTTTCGATAAATTAAAACCACTTAATGATCACAATGTTCTTTATTCATTTCACATATACGAGCCTTTTGTGTATACAAATTTAAAACTAAACCAGGGGAAATTTTTCTATCCAGGATATATTTGTTCTGCTGACACAAATAAAACAGAGTACTGGAATAGAAATACACTCAGATCATATATAGAACCTGTCAGTATTTTCCAAAAAAAACATAAAATACCAAGCTATAGAATACTCGTTGGAGAATTTGGTGGACATCGTTCTTCAAAAGGATTAGAGCGCTATTTCCAAGATCTTATTTCTATTTTCAATGAATATAATTGGCACTTTGCTGTTTATGGTTTTCGTGAAGACGTGTGGGACGGTATGGACTATGAACTTGGAAACGAGAAGCTTTCATGGAAAGACTGGCAAGCAATTGAAAAAGGTACAATGAAAAAAAATTACTTACCAGATAATCCTATTTTTAAGGTATTGAGAGAGGGGTGGTCAAAGTAAGTTAACTAGCTTTTGGCCACTCATCATAAAAAAATATTTCTTCTATTGGTCTTCTTTTTTTCTTACTTGTTTCAGCGCCATCTTCTTCGTAACCAACCGCTATCACTGACATTACATTAAAATCATCGGATATGTTGAATTTTTCTACTATTTTATCTCTATCAAATCCAACCATTTGATGAGCCATTAAGTTCATAGCTGCAGCCTGTAGCATAAGTGCATAATTTGCTGCACCAGTATCGTGATTAGCCCAAAAATTTTCACCTTTGTCAGATTTACGGAAATTCTTAGCGCTTAGAGATATAATTAGTATTTGTGCATCTTTTGCCCACTTTTGATTAGATTCATCAAGGCAATTTAGCAGCTTTTCCCATGCGCTTTGATTGTTCTGTTTGTTGCATATTACGTATCTCCAGGGTTCATCACCAAAACATGAGGGAGTCAGCCTTACAGCTTCCATTAAAATATCCATGTCTTCCTGAGATATTGCTCTTGTAGGATCGTATGAACGTCCGCTGTGTCTTGCTTTCATCAACGATAATAGATCTTGTTTACTCATCATTTTTAATTTAATAGTGCATAAATAATTCATTGTAGCACAATATGAGCAAAATTTAAATTGCAAAACCTCTCATACACATATATGACATTTAATAAGTTATTTTTATTGGGAAAGTATGTTTATAACACAATCTAGCAGCAGATCAACACTGGCTGAAATATTGTCTTGCGTTTTACTTTTATTCTTGATGGCTCAAATAAGCATACCATTGCAGCCTGTGCCTATCACATTGCAAACTTTAGGAGTAATGCTTATTGGGCTTAAATTTAACCGCAGAACAGCATTCTATTCTGTGCTTACATATCTATCACTTGGTGCAGCAGGATTGCCTGTTTTTGCGAATTTTTCTGGTGGTTATCACATTTTTCTCGGGCCAACAGGTGGATATTTGATTGGCTGTTTAGTTGCTGTTGTAGTAATGAGCAGAGTAAATGAATTACTGAACTCTAAATATAAATCATTTATGTGTAATTCTTTAAGTTGTCTGGCGGGTACAGTCGTAATCTTTATTTGTGGTATTAGTTGGCTTACTATTTACGTGGGTCTGAAACAAGCAATAATGGTAGGTGTTTTACCATTCATCCTTCCTGGTTTGGTAAAAATTTTTCTACTTGTAGCAGCTTTGCAGTATTTGAAAAAGTGATAAGGTTTCGTCCTCATCATTTTATGTGCACTCTTGCATTTCAAGGGTATGGATATTCTCAGAGCTTTGTAGAAAATTACAAAAAGATAGCAAGTAAAGTAATTAGTGATCCTAATACTAAAATCGAAGTAGTTGATAATCTTGACACTATTTGTAGTGTTTGCCCAAACCAGACTAAACAAGGTAAATGTACCACACAAGCTAAAGTTTTAGAGCTAGATAGAAGGCATATGGAAATTTTAGGAATAAAAATTGGCGAGATTTTGACCTGGAGTAAAGCAGTAAAAAGAATTAGAAAGAAAATGTCTTTAGAGAAATTTGACTACGCATGTGAGGAGTGTAATTGGCAACCATATGGAATGTGTAGAAGTGCTCTTTTAACTCATTCTAAATAGTATCTGCCAATTAATAATATCTTTATTATTATATTAGATAAGTAATTTAGCATTTATGAATTTGTAATGTGTTGCGTATAGTTCAAAGAAATAAGATTTACTGGTTACGCGCTGCAGCCAATGCCACAACACTAGGATCTATGTTTGTCTGCATGTTAATTTGCGTTGTGATTTTATGGAGGTCTTCTGTTACCTATGCTAGTGAAAATTTGGAGATACAGAAGGTCTTTGATAGTGTTGTCAAGCATATAAAAGCTGATAAAAAATATAAAGATCTTGATGTTATCGAGAGAAAAAGTGACAAATTTAATATCAAAATTTCGCAGAATTCTGGCAAGAATTTTGACATATACTCTATTTTAAAAAAAGCAAAAGATTCCTTTGAGTTAGGAGATAGTGAAACAGCTACTTCTCTCCTCAATCAGATTATCGCAAAATTTCCTTATCATGAAAGTGCTTTAATTGGACTAGGGAATATCTATTACGCTAACAAAGAATTTAAAAAAGCTGTAGAGATTTACACAAGACTGTTAAAAGAATATCCTAGCAACCCTTATGTATTAAAGAATTTTCTGACGATAATCTCACAATATGATCCTAATTTAGCATTGAGTGAAATGTTGAAATTGTATGATACACTCAGAAATAGCGCCCCTTTATCAGCAAATTTAGGTTTGATCTATATGAAAAAAGGGGATTACGTAAAAGCTAAAGAATATATGAAAGCAGCAATTTCTTTAGATCAAAACAATATTTTTTATACCTATAATTTAGCTGTTATTCTAGATAAGCTCTCAGATTTTAAAAATGCCACAGCATGTTATTCAAAGTTGTTGAACATGTCAAAAAATGCAAGTGAAAGAATACCTTTATACAAGGTAGCAGCAAGGCTAAAATTTATACAACTCCATAGTGCGCACCCAGCGATTCCATAAGAGTTGCTTGTATCGCTATTTTTGTTTACAACAACAACATTGAACTATAGAATTATATCTAGAGGGGCAATTAGCTCAGCTGGTAGAGCATCTCGTTTACACCGAGGAGGTCGGCAGTTCAAGTCTGTCATTGCCCATTAGCCTAGTTGAATATTAATATTACAATTATTTCAATCAAAGTATAGAAAATGCAAGACAACATAGTACCAGTTTCAATAGTGAAAGAGCTAGAGGATTCTTATCTCTCCTACGCAATGAGTGTGATCATAAGTCGAGCTATACCTGATGTGCGAGATGGATTTAAACCTGTTCATAGGCGCATATTATACGCAATGTCGAGGGCTGGGTTCGATGCCGGTAAACCGTATAAAAAAGCAGCTCGTATAGTCGGGGATGTAATGGGAAAATATCACCCACATGGTGACATGGCTATCTATGACTCCTTGGTCAGGATGGCTCAAGATTTTTCTCTTCTTTTACCACTTATTGATGGGCAAGGTAACTTTGGTTCGATAGATGGAGATCCGCCAGCTTCAATGCGATATACAGAAGCAAGGCTCCACAAAGTGTCGCATTTTTTACTAAATGATATTGACGAAGATACAGTTGATTTTAGGCCAAACTATGATGGAAATGAAACAGAGCCTGTTGTACTGCCTGCAGAATTTCCGAATCTATTGGTAAATGGTGCAAGCGGTGTTGCAGTTGGTATGGCAACCAATATTCCTTCTCACAACCTTGGAGAAATAATAGATGCTTGTATGTTATATATAGATAATCCTGAAGTTACTTTGGATGAGTTACTTGAAGTGATGCCAGGACCGGATTTCCCAACTGGGGGAACGATTCTTGGAAGGTCTGGAATAAGATCAGCATTTGCAACGGGTCGTGGATCAATTGTTGTGCAAGGCAAGACTCACATGGAAGACCTGTCACAAGATAGGCAAGCAATAGTGATTGATGAAATACCTTACCAGGTAAATAAAGTAAAATTAATTGAGAAGATAGGTGAGCTTGTAAAAGAAAAAAGAATTGATGGCATAACAGAAATTAGGGATGAATCTGATAAGTCTGGTATTAGGGTAGTAATTGACCTCAGAAGAAATGCTGAAGCAAGTTTTATACTTAATCAAATATTGGGACTAACTCCACTAAGAAGTAGTTTTAGTGTTAACACTTTAGTCCTCAACAACAACAGGCCTGCTTTGATGTCGTTGAAAGAAATTATAGCTGCTTTTATTGATTTTAGAAAAGAAGTATTAATCAGGAGAACAGAGTTTCGTCTAAGAAAAACGAGGGAAAAAGCTCATATATATATAGGGCTCTACATTGCGGTCTTGAGCATAGATGAAGTGATAAAAATCATCCGTGGTGCAAAAGATCCTGCGGAAGCAAGTAGAGAACTTTTAAATAAAGAATGGAAAACTTCAGCTGAGATAAACACAATTATTGGATTAATCTCAGACAGCACAAGCTTTTTGAAAGACGGAGTGTATAGATTAACTGAGCTGCAAACGAAAGCTATTCTTGACATGAAATTGCAACGTTTAACAGGCCTTGAAAAAGACAAATTAGAAGCTGAGCTAAGTTCAATGATCAACCTGATAAAAGAATATATCGCTTTTCTTGGCTCAGGAGAGAAGTTGATGAAAGAAATAAAAAACAATCTACAAGAAATAAAGAACAGATTTACTGTGCCGCGAAAAACTTCAATAGAGGAATCAGATACGGACATTGAAGCTGAAGATCTAATTCCACAAGAGGATATGGTGATAACCGTAACTATGAATGGTTATATCAAGCGTGTGAAGCTTTCTCATTATAGAACTCAGCGTCGTGGTGGAAAAGGAAAGCTAGGACAAGGATTAAAAGAAGAGGATGTAACCACAAAATTATTTGTTGGGAATACCCACACTAGCCTTTTATTCTTTTCTAATATTGGCCGAGTTTATAGATTAAAAGTTTATAAGTTACCTATTGCAGAGCCAACTGCACGTGGAAGAGCACTTGTTAATATATTCCCGCTTAGCGATGGTGAAACTATAACTAATATAATGCCATTACCAAGTGAAAATGACGAAAATCAAAACATAGTTTTTGCTACTGCTCATGGGAACATAAGGCGCAACTCTTTAGCAGATTTTCACTATATTCCAAGCAATGGAAAAATAGCAATCAAGCTCGATGAAGGAGATAAGTTAATATCAGTTAAAGTATGCAATGAAATTGATCATGTTTTTCTTTCAACAAGATTCGGCAAAAGTATCAGATTTGTTGTAAGTGATGTGCGTCAATTTAAAAGTCGCAATTCAGATGGCGTAAGAGGTATCAAACTTGCAAAGAATGACAGCGTGATATCTATGACCATATTAAATGGGATAGGTGTAGCAACAGAAACAAAAGAACTTTACTTAAAAGTTCCACTTGCAAAAAGACTGGGGACTGCAATTAATAACTCCATTGATTCTAAATTGGAAAAGACTTTGAATGATTTAGGAATAGATAACACACTGTTCTTAAAACTTGCAATGAATGAGGAGTTCATATTAACTATTACTGAAAATGGCTTTGGTAAAAGAACTTCTGCGTACGAGTATAGGGTAACAAATAGAGGTGGTGTTGGTATTACAAATATCCTTACTACCGACAGAAACGGTAATGTTGTTGCTAGCTTTCCAGTTGAACAGGGTGATAATATCATGCTTATTACAGATAAAGGAAAGTTAATTCGTATTTCAGTAAATGATATCAGAATTGCAGGACGTAGCACTCAAGGAGTCACTCTGTTTAAAACAGAGAGTAGAGAAAAGGTGGTGTCAGTAGCGAAAATTGAGGATCCCGATTCCACTGAAGATAGTATTTCCGAAATTGACAACTCTGTTTCTTCTTAACTGTATAGCAAAGGTTAAACAAATAGTGCAAATTTCTATTGATTAATCTATAATATTTAAATTAAAATATATGTCTATGTTCAAGTAGAGATTGATGGATAAGAAGTTAACTAAAAATAAAAAATCATTGACGAATGAGAAGAATAAAAAAACATCTCTTGTTAAAGATTTTGCCAAAAATAAGAGTAGAAGAGATTTTATCACATTAACTACGTGTGCCATGGCAGGTATAGGAGCTGCAAGCGGTCTTTGGCCATTGGTTAAGTCTATGAATCCTTCTGCTGAGGTTTTAGCGATGTCTACGGTTGAGGTTAATCTATCTGATATTCAAGAAGGACAAGGAAAAAAGGTAAAATGGCAAGGTAAGCCAGTATTTATCCGCAAGCGCACAAAACAAGAGATTGAGGCTGCAAGAGCCATAAATGCAGAAAATTTGAGAGATCCTGAATCAGATGAAAAAAGAGTATACAAAGGAAAAGATGAATGGTTAATTATGATTGGAATATGCACCCATCTTGGATGTGTACCAGTTGATCACGCTACAAAAGACGGCAACGGTTGGTTCTGCCCTTGTCACGGTTCATATTATGACACATCAGGCCGAGTAATTGGCGGTCCTGCACCAAAGAACATGGCTATACCTGACTACTTTTTTCCAAGTGAAAATATTGTAGTAATTGGCAAGAAGGCTTAACGGATTTTCATAATTAAAGTAATAAAAGTATATTGCATTTCAAGAAGCACACTGACTTCATAGGCAAAGCTCTTGAAGTCTATCAAGCTAATTTTATACTATGCACATATTCGGGTGATAATTAAGAAACTTGCCTGCCAAATTTTCAGAGTTGACAGCTAAATTTAAAACTTGTTCCTTTGCGTCAGAAAAATTCTGACTAACTTGCTTAAAGTTATTTTCTAACTCTTCGAGGATGGAGCTGAAATTAAAAAAACTTTTCTGCATTTTATCAAGATTTTGAGTTATATAGCTTAATATAGCTCTTTTCATAATAGTCCAAAAAGGTCATAAGAAAGAAGAATCGACAGCATGACGAAAAGATTTGAATAAAGGAATGTTTTTCCTGGTTCTGTTTTTTATAGCAAACCAATAATGTTCAATTTTGTTAAAATCTGGAGAATATGGAGGAAGATATAAAATTTCTGCGCCAACTCCTTTAGCAAATCTTATTAGACTTATGAAAAGTAGCATTATCAAGGATAACAGTTTGTCCAGGTTCCAAAATCGGTGTCAGAAACTGCTCAAACCATTTATTAAAGATATCCATATTGCAGTGGTCTTCAAAGGTTAACGGAGCAATTATTTTTCTTCCACTTAAGGCTGCAACCATGCTAATTCGTTGAGTTTTCTTCCCAGATTTTAGGGCATAAAACCGCTGTCCTTTCTGGCAATACCCATAGGTTCAGTGTTATCAATGCCAGACTCATCTATATAAACTAAGTTTTGAGGTTCTTTTGTTGCTATAATTTTCAAAAATTCAGCGCGTTTTTCTTCGTTTCTTT
>NZ_QJHA01000036.1:0-4419 GCF_006334525.1 Wolbachia endosymbiont of Leptopilina clavipes | reverse complement strand
GCATTCTTACAATAGATCTAGACCGCATTCAGGTAAATATTGCTATGGTAAGACTCCTATGCAAACCTTTTTTGATAGTATGCATATTGCTTATCAGAAAAATATTGATAGCATTAAACAGGATGCTGATTTTGGTTTTGACTTTGTTAATTCTTCTGTCAGTTAATTCATGCTTGTCAGATTAAGTCTAGACTATTACACCTATCTATATCTCAGTTCCACCAACAGTTATTGCATCGACCTTGAGTGTTGGCTGACCAACTCCAACAGGTACATTTTGTCCGTCTTTTGAGCACGTACCAACACCAGGATCTAACTTTATATCCTCACCAATCATTGATACTTTTTTCAACACCGTTGGACCGTCACCAATGAGTGTTGCTCCTTTAACTGGCTGTGTAATTTTACCATTTTCTATTAGGTAAGCTTCCGAAGATGAGAAAACAAATTTTCCTGATGTTATATCAACCTGTCCACCACCAAAATTTACTGCATATAGACCTTTCTTTACACTAGATATTATTTCTTCTGTTGTATGTTTTCCTGGTAGCATATAGGTGTTTGTCATGCGTGGCATGGTAACTTCTTTGTAACTTTCTCTTCTACCATTACCAGTTGGGCTTACACCCATGAGTTTAGCGTTCATATGATCCTGCATGTATCCTTTGAGAATTCCATCTTCTATAAGCACATTATAGCCAGGTAAAGTACCCTCATCGTCTATGCTAATAGAACCGCGCAAATTAGGCAGAGTTCCATCATCAACTACAGTAATGCCACTGGCTGCCACTTGTTTACCAATGGAATCTGAAAATGCTGAGATTCCTTTGCGATTAAAATCGCCCTCAAGTCCATGACCTACAGCTTCATGTAATAGTACTCCTGGCCAACCTGGACCTAGAACAACCGTCATTTCTCCAGCCGGAGCTGGAATTGCCTCAAGATTTACCAGCGCTTGCTCTAACGCTTGATTTGCAACTTCTTTCCACTTCTTCTCAGAAACAAACTTACTATAAGAGTCTCTTCCACCGCGCCCTGCAGAGCCTTTCTCAGCTCGGCCATTTTTCTCTAGGATGACTAATACATTAAAACGTACCAAAGGCCTAATATCGCTTAACCTGTGATCACCCTTTATTATTTGTACAACTTGCCATTCTCCACTTAGAGTTATTTTTACTTGCTTCACGTAGTTATTCTTGGACCTTACATACTCATTAACCTCATTGAGTAGTTTAATCTTTGAGTTCAGATCCATTTCATTTATGGGGTTAATCTTTGAATACAGCTCTCTTGTTCCCTCATTTAAGTTTATTGAATTTGTTTTGTTTAAAGATACTGAACTTTTCACTATAGAAGCAGCGTTACTAATTTCCTTTTCGCTAATTTCAGAAGAGCAAACAAAAGACGTACTATCCTCACAAAAGGACCTTAACCCAAATCCCCTTCTGATATTCAAATCCATGTGTTTCAATATGTTATCATCAAAAACCAGGGACTCTGACTGGCAAAATTCTAAAAATAATTCACCACCATCACTATCGCTCAAAGCGTTGTTGACTATTTTATATACATTATTAATATTAACATTGTTTTGAGCAAAAAATATTTGATCTAGATTTGGCATTACCTTTGAGCTAAAAATTGTTTAAGTATATTATTTAATTTTAACATAGTAAATCACAAAAAGCCCGGGTGGCGGAATTGGTAGACGCGCTAGCTTCAGGTGCTAGTAACTTTTTAAGTTGTGGAAGTTCAAGTCTTCTCTCGGGCACTCTATACTGATTTTTGAGTTAATTAATGCTATAATATAACATATTTACTATACTTAAGTTTATGAGTTGCGACAAAGAGAGGCTTGTTTACAGAAAGAAAATAAGAACTTATTCAAAACGCTTAGTTACTGCATTATCTATTGCTTCTTTGAGTCGGTACATAGCAGCATTAGCTTTGAATATTTCTGCCTTAAGCTTGTATTTTACTATTGCCAGCACTATACTAAGTGCACTTTCTCTTCTCTTAAATGTATGGTCATTAACTGATCATTTCAGGCAGCGTGACCTTAATAAGCAACTCGTTCCTCGGCAAGAGAAATTAATGAAGATCTGTCTTGATATTGCATCTAGCGTTTCATTTTTAATAGGAGGAATAATATATATATTGCCTCTCGAATCTCCTATTATTCCTTTCATTTCTACTGCTTTTTTTATTCTAGGCTGTACCTTTATGGCAACCAATTTCGTCTGTACTATGATTAGTCAGCTGCAAATAGATGAAAGTAATAATCTAAAATCTAGTAGTCATTTGAACATTTAATCCACGATAGCTGTCTAATTATCACATGTTAATAAATTAACTTATTTAACTTGACAAATTACGCCATCCCCCTTACTATGAAAGTAAGAGTATTTATCCTTGTTTTTAATCTCCGCGGATTTAATAACAAAATTCAGTAAAAAACTCAGATATTTATTGGCAAATTACATAAAAATTATAGCGGCTGCATGTCTTTTAAATTTTTTCTACATTCAGCCAAATCGCGCTTATTTTAAGCGTTAGCACATTATCAATTTACATTATTAAAACTCGCTATACGGGGTTTTTTTGTCTTTTTTTTATTTAGTAAATTTCTTAATATTTGTAGCTAAAGTAATTTTAGAGAGCCAGCGCGTGACGCTGGTTCCTGGATCCCAGTGTCGGAGCACTGGGATGACAACAAAGGGCTACTTGAATGATACCCATATTCCAGCATTTGATGCTGAAATCCAGAAATTTTTACTATAAACAAGCATATTGAGCACAAAATTATGCTAAAACACAACGTTTTTGAGATTACGGAAAGCCAGTGTAAGCTACTTGGATGACATCAAAGAGAGGGTACTGGGATTACACAAAAAGGGCTACTTAAATGACAAGATAGATAGAACTGGCATGAATTGGATTTGAGTAACTCAAATGACCAATGAAAACTGTAACCCTAAACATTGAAGCACTATTATGCACTAAATGATAACTTTCATACACTTGTCATGGTAGTCGTGAAAGAAATAATTCATACAATAAGCATGAATGAAAGAATTTACATGATTTGGAAATTTATATATTATAAAGTATTAATATTTAGTTAATTTATGAGGTGGAGGCATGGGCTATAAGCTAAGAAAAAGAGAATATGATTATAATGAAAGTTTATTTAAAGAGATAGGCATTTAAGTGCAAGAAGTAGAAGGTCGTAACTTCTTAGAAATATCTAATATAATAGCAAAAATTATAGAAGGTTATCAATAAAGTGTCACCCAGATAAACCAGGAGGTAGCGATGAAAAAATACAAGCCCTTAACAGAAATAAAGCAGCACTTTTGCAATATATTAAACCACTAAGTGAGAGGAATAAGGGATTAATCATTCCTGAAGAAATGCGAAGGTGTGTACAATTGATTAAGCAACGTCAGAATGATAAGCATACAAAGTATTATGTTGTTTTTAGTTTAGTAAGCTTCCTACTGTTCATCTCGTCATTAGTGTCGTATATTTACTTGGGGTGTAAGCTATATAAGGCTGCTAATTTTACTGATACACCTGGCATTTTGTTTAGTGCGAGCCTAATAACATTTGTTACAACTTTTTTCTTATCTATTTATTTGATATCACCTTTAATGAAAGAAATTGTAGATTTGCAAAATTCTCAACGGGAACAAGGTGAAAATTTAGATCAAGAAGAGAGATGGGAAGAAATATTAAAAAGTAAAAGATTTAAATATTTCATTTTTACTTCCCAATGTTCGAGTTATCTCCCTCCTATTTTATTAATAGCAGGTTTGGTGTTACAGTACCAATCTAGTTGCTTAAACTGTAATAGTCTAGACTTGATCTGACAAGCAAACAAAGTAAGATAAAAATATAGACAAGTTTTAAAGGAGTGTCAGATATGAATACAACACAAGAAAAAATACTAAAACCAAAGTTGGGATTGCTAGAACTTGCAAAGCAATTAGGAAATGTATCACAGGCGTGTAAAGTAATGGGATATTCAAGGGATACATTTACCGCTTCAAAGAACTGTATGAAACAGGAGGAGAAGAGGCTTTACACGAGATAAGCAAAAGCAAGCCATTGTATGCAAATAGAGTGTCGGAGGATATAGAAAAAGCAGTAGTTGAAATAGCAATAGAGTTTCCAGCATACGGACAAGAAAGAGCAGCAAACGAACTGAAAAAGAGAGGAATTCTCATCTCTGCAAGTGGAATAAGATCAGTGTGGCAAAGAAACGATCTTGAAAATTTTAAAAAGAGGTTAAAGGCATTAGAAGCAAAAGTAGCTCAGGATGGTATCATTTTAACAGAAGAACAGATAACAGCTCTAGAAAAGGCTAAGGAAGAAAAAGAGGCCCATGGAGAAATTGAAACAGAGCATCCAGGATAC
>NZ_QJHA01000042.1:0-76416 GCF_006334525.1 Wolbachia endosymbiont of Leptopilina clavipes | reverse complement strand
TCTTACAATAGATCTAGACCGCATTCAGGTAAATATTGCTATGGTAAGACTCCTATGCAAACCTTTTTTGATAGTATGCATATTGCTTATCAGAAAAATATTGATAGCATTAAACAGGATGCTGATTTTGGTTTTGACTTTGTTAATTCTTCTGTCAGTTAATTCATGCTTGTCAGATTAAGTCTAGACTATTACACTTTAGATGTAACTATGCCTGGCAATCCTCAAATTTTTGCAGAAGCTAAACTTAATCTTATAGGTTTTAATCAAGCGGTAGATGGTGAATGGATAGTTAATAGAGCAGAGCATACTTTAAATAGCTCAGGCTACCTTACTATGTTATCAGCATCTTTGAGTAAGTAACGTTAAGGAAAAATAAGTATATAGTCTATTCAATGTAAAGAAACTACTGAATATGAGTCAACTGAAATGTAATGAAAAAGAGAAAATACATTTTGTATGGTTTATAATATTAATGGTATGTGTTGTTATTACATATTGCTATCAAAAATCTAGAGCTAACTCCTATTATAGGAAAATATTACAGACAGCGGCTGAAAACTGCAGTTATGAGGTTATTGAGCTTTTGGTAGGAAAAAATGTAGTATATGTTGATGAAATAGGGTCTTCTGGTTTAACACCTCTTGGCTATGCATCAAATTCAGGATGTCTAAAAGTTGTAAGATTTTTAGTGGATAAAGAAGCAAATATACATGTTACTAGTAAGTATGGAAGTACAGCACTACATAATGCTACACACTCAGGAAACTTAGAGGTTATCGAGTTTTTATTAGAGAAAGGAGCAAACCCTAATACCATAGATAATAACGGAAAGACACCAAGAGGAATTGCCGCACTAAGGTCACGACACAATAAAGACAAGCCCTATGATCAAATAATAAAGCTACTTGCAGAAGCAGAGGACCGATACGAATCAACAAAAAGTAATCACTAAAGCTGTAAGTTTTCTATAATCTGTATATAAACTTCTAAAACTATCCATAACAAGTTAATATTTTCACATGAAAAAGCAAAAAATCCCAATTACGGTAATTATTACCATATTAATCCAAACCGTAGCATTGATATGGTGGTTATCCAAGTTAGACTCAAGGGTACAATTTCACGATAAACTTATTGAATATGGTTTAATGGAAAAAGTATTAGTACTTGAGGAAAGGGTAAAAAATCTTTCTGAGGAATTGGATGAGCTTAAAGCTGATTTTAAGTAATTATTCTTCTACTTTTGGTGTATAAGGATCAGATTGAGATTTACGATCCTTCCAGTTTTCGATGTATTGCTCAACTAGTGGAGGATCTCCTGTTATAATCAATAGGTTTTCAGCATTTCTTTGCTGAGCGGCATCTGAAAAGTTAAATGATCCGGTTATGATTTTTTGCTCATCAATAATCATAATTTTGCTGTGTGAAATTGCAGGTTTATAGTCTATGTATATCGGTATTTTTTGCCTAAATAATTCATTGATGACACTGTATTTTGAGCTGACCTGTGATTCATCTAGGATAACCCTAATATCAATACCACGTTTTTTTGCTCTAATTAAAGATTGTGCAATAGGCTTTGAAGTAAATTGATATGCCTGAATTAATATGGATTTTTGAGCTTGATCTATAGCATTGGTTATTTGTTCGGCACAATTTTCCCTAGGTGTAAAACAGACTGTAGTTTTTGGACAGGTAACACAACCTGATAAAAGTGAGCAAGTTAACAGAATTAATAAATATCTAATCATGAAAAAATACATCCTTTCAGTTGACGTAGGAGGCATAAGGGGCATAATACCAGCCATTATTCTAGCAGAAATAGAAAAGAGGGCAAAGAAACCGATAGCTGAAATCTTTGATTTAATGGCAGGAACCTCAACTGGTGGAATTGTTGTAGCAGGGTTATGTAAAAAAGATGAACGGGGAAATCCCCAATATTCAGCAAATGATTTAGTTGAGCTTTACCAAAAGTACGGAGCATATATTTTCAAGTCATCATTCTTGAGGCGATCAATACTATCTTGGTTTAACTGTGCACAATACCCACATAAAAATATTGAATCTGTGCTGGATAAATATTTTGGTGATGATACCCTACAAAACACTTTAAGTAATGTAATGATTACAAGTTATGATATTCACAATAATTGTCCATTTTTCTTCAAAAGTTGGAAAGAGGATAGGAATTTCATTAAGTTAAAAGACGCACTCAGAGCCACAACAGCAGCACCAACATACTTTGCACCTAAGTATTTAGAAGTTAAGCAAGAGAAAAGAGTGCTAGTGGATGGAGGAGTGTTTGCCAATAACCCAGCGGCTTGTGCTTATGCAAATAGTAAAAAACTTTTCCCTAATGAAGAAATAGTGCTGGTGTCAATTGTCACAGGTAGGCTATCTAATCGAATAAAGTACAGAAAATTAGGAAAGATAGCCTGGATAAAGCCTCTGTTAAATGTGATGTTTGCTTCGAGTCTTGATGTAGTGAATTACCAGCTAAGTAATGTAATGGACGACAGATACATCAGGATACAATCACAACTGACAATAGCGTCGGCTGAGATGGATAATGTAACACCTAAAAATATTAAATGTCTGCAGCAGGAGGCAAATGCAATGATAGAAGGTAATCAAAAAGTAATCGATAAATTTTGCGATATCGTATCTTAATTTACATAAAAATGCCAAGTAAACTAAAGAAATTATACCACAAAGCAAAGAAAGGTTTAAAAAACATAGTTTCGCCCAAAAAGCATACTAAGGGTCAAGAAGCTAAAACTTCAAACGATAAGCCAAAACCGCTCTCTGAAATTGTGGTGAAACCTAGCCTATGCTTGAAAGTAACCTCTAAAGCAAAAAAAGATAAAAAAGGAATAAAAGAAAAAATAAAAAGCTTAAAAACAAAACCCGTAGAAAAAGAGCTGAAAAGAGGCAAAGTGTTCAAAAAAGGCTTCAAAAAGCTAAAAGGGAAAATAAAAAGCCTAAACCCCATAAAGTCCAAGAAAAACAAGATAATCGGGAGCAAAAGACTAGCATTTTTACTAACATCTGCTACAATCGTGGCAATTTTACCAACATTCAGTCTAACTCCTCTGCCAGCACTAGCAATAACTTCTGCATGTGTTTTCAGTATTAATTTTATTGCAGTCAAGACATTAAAGAAGTTTATTAAACAACGCAAATTAGCAGTAAGATCCGAAGCTGAGCCAGAAAAGCTAGAAGAGGTATTTGTTGAACAACCGAAATCTAAGCAAATTTTCAGAGATGGTAAATAGATTTATTAAGTAAATAACTACATTTACTTATATCTTAATACATTATTTCTGAGTACCTCTGTTTTTAATCCAGAATTCAATTCATTTTGGACACTCACTAACAGTTAGTCCAGATGCTCGCAAGATAATATCAACAGCAATACCTGCCTTAACTAGATCCTTTGCAAACCTGATTTTCTCCGCTTTTTTAACCTTTTCTTTGCCAGTCTGCATTCCTTCAGATAGAGATTGACTAACGCATCCAATACATCCCTTGATCCTTGGTCCTCAATTTCTTTGTATCCACCTATGAACCTCAATAGCTCATTTTCATATTCTGTTGGTTCAAGAAATAGAGCTTTAATGTTAACTGATAATGCCTTTGCTATCTTATCTAATATTTCAATTGGAATGTCTGTGTATCCTTGTTCATAGTCGTGTATTTCTTTAGATGTTGACCCGACTTTATTTGCTAACTCCTCTTGAGTGTATCTCCGTATTAATCTCTGCTCTTTTATCCTTTTTCCCACTTTGTAGAGTACAGAATCAGTACAAATTTCTTTCTCTGTATCATTATATTCGTAATTAGATAAGCGAGTCGCTTGAGAAATAATATCAACTGAAACTCCTTCTTTAACTAGATTTTTTGCTACTTCTATTCTCGCTTCCTCTTGATTAATTTTTTCGCTAACATATACAAATCTTACTAATGGATAAAGCTTCTTGCGTAATTCCTGGTCCTTAATTTCTATATGTATTTTCGTTAGATAGACTATTTCTTCATCCTCATCTTCATACCAACTGTCTTCTTTTAGTTCTGTTGGTCCTGGAAGTAGATCTATAATACTAACTGATAGTGCCCCTGCTATTCTATATAATTCTTCAATTGGAATAGGGCTATACCCCAGCTCATAGTTCTCTAATTGCACATAAGTCAACAATAATTTTTACACAAATCAAAATAGCATATTTCCTCCGTAATCTTTAATAATTTTACATAGATTAAGTAGCATGCTTCCATGGTTCTCTCCGCGGTCTGATATGGCTAGTTTAATTTTAGCCAAGCCGCACTATACTTGTTAGGGCGGAAGTGGATGGCAACATGTTGTTTACGAAGTCTACGCTTCAACCATAGCTCTTGCTTATCCCTTCCATCGGCATTACTATCTTTACCTTCAATAAAATTATTGTCCTATACTCCTTTAGTGTTTATTGATAATAAAATTCTGTTTTATCAACCAACATTCTATGCATAATTACAGCTAGTTTTCTTGCTAATGCAACTACTGCTTTCTTTATACCCTTCTTTTTTGCAAGCTTTATTCCCCAGCTTTTTAATTTGAATTTTTTCTTGCTAACTGTCAGTATTGTATGCGCAGCTTCATACAACATATTTCTACATTCTACTGGTCCCATCTTTGATATGCTACCATGACGATTAACTTCTCCAGAAGCGTACTGTCTTGGCGTCAATCCCATATAGGCTCCGACTGTATCAGATGTTTCAAACCTATGTGGATTATCAATTGTAGCCTTATACGTCATTGCTACTATAATACCAACTCCTGGAACAGTAGTTAATAATTTGCAAACTTCGTCTTTCTTGCCTTTCTCTGACAATATTTTATCAAGCTTTTTTATTGATTCTTCTATTATTTCCAAACTACAAACTAATGCTTCAATTGAATCCTTACTGACTTTATCTAGATCTTTTATTGCTTCTTGCACTTTTAAAGAAAAGATTACAATCTTTGACTTCTTGCCAAGCTTTATTCCGTATATCTTCAATAGCCCTCTTATTGTTCCCATAATTTGCTCTCTGCAATACATTAACTGCCTTCTACTTCCGAGCGCTACCTTAACTTGACAAGACTCATCTGATTTTACTAATACCTCTTTATACAGCCCAGCTCTCATCATTTGTGCTATACCCCTTGCATCATTTTTATCGTTTTTATTGATTCTCGCAGACAATGCTGCTGCCATATGCCTCGCATCTACACAAATTACTGGTAATCCAAAGCTCCTTAACTCTTTGCACATCGATATTGACAATTGCCCACTTTCTATTCCTATGGATTCGTATTCTCTGCTTTGACTAAGCAGAAACTCAGCTATTGCACTGCTCTCACTTGCAACAACTTCTTCTTTAACAATTTTTCCTTTCTCATCAACGATACTAATAAAAGTTTCTTTGAGTGAGATATCTAACCCGCTATAATATTTCATGAGACTACTCCTACTGTAAAAGTTTAAATTATTTTTGAAGAACCAATTCATTGAATTTGTTACTTCGTGCTAAAATAATGGAGTATGTCTCTCCATTATTCAATCGCAATTACAGTATGTTGTTTTTTTCATCATGACCCATCCCTTCAATTCTACTTTCTAACTCTAACTTAATTAAAGTATTGATTTTCTCTATACTATCGAGGAAATTGTGACACTCTTCATCACTATATTCCTCACCAGATGCTTTTTTTTCTATAAATAGACTTTTGAACCCTATTAGATCAGAACTCTGATCGGCATTCAACACAATATTTCTCTCTATAAAACTAAGATCTGATAGTAACAAACTAACCTCTAATAGATCTTCACTTTCAATGTTTGCAAGATTATCAAGATTGTCTAAAATATTAGACATCTTAAGCCTTTCTTGTGCAATCTCTTTGTCTTCCTTATCAAATTCAGACAATAAACCATGATTATCTACAAATTTCTCACTCAAAGCTTTATTCAATTTAGCAAAATTGACATCCTTGTCAAGTGATGTGTTATCCCGCAACAAGTCTACCCTTGCCCTACGCGCATTTAAAATGTCGTCGTAGTCATTTAACTTTATGTTGCCATCTTTGTCTTGCTGCAATTTATAATAATCAAGGCCTTTGAAATTTTTATTAGTCTTCATCTTCAATCCTCTTCTCATCTCCTTTTGCATCTGGTTTCCTCATTGGTTCCGGTAATTTCCTTTTACTGTCTTCTCGATTTCTTTTTTCCTCTCTTTCAGCACGTTTTTCCATACCTTCAAAAGCAGATCCAAAATCATCAATTTCATCTGAACCTTTTGGTTCCGTGCCTAAATTTCGTGTCACTTCATTTGATTGATCAGGCTTATCTTCTTCTGTTGGCTGATCATGCTGTAGTTGATTAGGCTTGTCTTCTTGTTCTGTGCTTAGTTCTCGTACTACCTTATCTGGCTGACCTCCCCCTCGTAGTCGAAGAGGGTCGCCTTCTTCTAGTGGCTGATCATGGTTATCTCTTACTAGTTCCGCGCCTAACTCTCGTTCTACCTTATTTGATTGATCAGGATTGTCTTTTTCTGGTTCTCTCTTACGGCCGATAGTGTAATCATGAAGCTTCTCAAGAAATTCCCGTCTATATGTTTTTGCTCTATAGAGTAGATTATGCTGGTAACCATCCTTTTCTCCTGTAGCAGGGTTAATTCCTATAGAGTCGAGACCATGTTCCCAAGTAAACTTCATAGCATCTTCTATTGTATAGCCCAAATGTGATCCTACATATCCTTTATAATATTCTAAATATTTATCAATTCTTCTATGTGCAATATCTTCTTTATCAATTCCAAACGCCCTGTAGATTTTTTCCTCAAGCTTATCAACATCATTTTTGGGTGATGTTGCAAATTTTGTTGCTTCAATAGTAGCACCTACAAGCTTACGTGGCACATTAATAGCATATTTCAGCACACCCCCAACTCCTGGTATTCTACCTAGCAAATTAGCTGTACCTCCAGCTAATCTGTCCGGCACATGAGTAGCCCAATTACCTAAAGACTCTAGCCCTCCACCAATTTTATCTTGCATCTGTTGTTTTAATCCCTGCATTAAACCAGTCACAGGTGATGCTTGATACATACTAGATATATTGTAAACACCAAACCCACCACCGGCAATGCTTGAGCCCATCTGTTGTACAAACTCCTTCAAAGAAAACATCAAAAACGAAAGCAAGAACAATACAAAGATCTCTCCTGCGTTGATTAAATAACCTCTCTGTATGTCTTGCACCCTTTGGTAATCACTATTTTCTTTATAATTTTTGCAATCCTCACAATCTTTACATTTCTGACAGTATTCACTGTTGGGATCCTTATATAAATCATGAAGTTTCAGTATTCTACAACCTTGTTTTTTTATCGCACTCCGCACTAAAGATCTTATTTCATTAATTATTTCCCTATAACTATTGCATTTATTTATATCTTGACAGTAGGGTTTTATTATTTCACTAACATCACCTATCCTTTTCTCTATATTGTTGATCAGTAATATAATGTCAGCCCTCTCTGATGCATGAGATAAACTATTTGTTAAGCGTACTAGATCTTTTGCACTACAGCCATTACTAACTATCATATCACTTTCCGCAATATAGTGGTCTGCTGGATTATCTTTAGTTCCAGGAATTGGATTAAAGAAAGGATAATCTATATAACGAAAACCTTTATTAATGTAATCTGGTGGAAGAGGGATATATCCAGCGCCACCAGTAAACTTTACTGTACCACCTATTCTGCTTAGTTTTTCTATACCTTCTATATTCTTATCTACGTTCAATGGAGAAGCCTCTCCAATAGCATAAGGTACAAAAATTTGCCCTGGAGTCCAGCTAAAGTATTCTTTATCAATTATACAAAAACCACCAAATACCCATTTTGGAGCACATAACTTTATTTCAAGCCATTTATTATAGCACACAGTAAAGCCTAACTGTTTATAAAAGGTATTCATTATCATCGCAGCAAGTAATGACAGCAGGGTAAATATCATAATTGATTGCAAACAGAAACTAATACAGAATTTTATCCAACCCTCAAATAGACTTTTCAGTGGTGAAAATAAAATAGAGATTAGGAATAGCGGCATTATAGCTACAAGAAAAGCTATACCCATAAAACCAGAAAGGAATATTATGTAAGCATACATACACAGCAGGAAATATAAGACAATCCCTATAAAAATTGCCGGTATCATAAGGAGACTTGCCCACATTTGATAATGTAAAAATGCTGCAAACTTTTTCCAAACAGAGTAAGCAAAAAACTTATTAAACATATCCTCCATGAAGCTAAACAATTTAGCTTCATTTCCTTGAGCAACGTTTGAATTACCTCCGGTGTTCATGTTGGAAGCAAAATTAGTAATTATGCTTATCAATTGTTCAAGACCTTTAACAAATAAAACAAGAAAATGATCATAGAAAAATCTAAAACTTCCAGGAGATATAAGCACTATTACTAGAGTGATTTTCATCATTCTGATGAGCATATCATGCTTAGTTTCTCTTATCATTCCAAAAAGATAAAGAAGCGATGAAATCACTATAAATAGAACAAGCAAGGAAAGAACAAAATTGTGAAAGCTCGTACTTTTTTCAGCTATATTTTGAAATATCGCTTGTGCAGCTGCAGGATCATTGCTATCAAAATGCTTTTTACAATTTTCGTTAATCAATAATACACATTTTAGATAGTTATAAATGTAATCAAAAAACCCAAAACTACTTGGCTGCTGCACTCCACTTAAGAACTCAAAAGAGTAGCCACCTGCATTATCTAGATAATATCTATCTAATATGTTTACATATATTTTCCATCCTTTTTCTAACCTCACCTTATTACAATTTCTGCCCTGTAATGTGGTGTTATCTCTGTCTAAAGTAAAAAGCCCACTTCCATCTTCCGCTACGGAATTGTAACCTAGATGTACAGTAGGAGACTCAGGGTTACGCATGGATTTTAAATTTTCGTTAGGACTAGAATCGCTAGGCCTTTTAAATAAAAGATAAGCACCATGGCCGTTAGTAAACCAACATGGAGCACCACGTGATACTGTATTTGCGCTATCATCTTCATTAATGCACTTGCAATTTACAGTGCAACTTGCATTAGGCTTACTTGAAAATTTTTGTATGCTAGGTTTATAATCATTACAAACCAAGTGAAAGTCAGGCAGACTGTTGTCACCTTCCCCTCTTTCAAATTTGGTTGCATATTTTAACTGCTCCAAACTTTCCAAACTATAACTACTTTGAGATTTCTTCTTATTACTATTGCTCCAAGATGTCCATGCACCATTTACTCGTACTACTAAACTATCTCCATTGGTTTCAAGGCCGGTATCCTTCCACTTCACTACTTGATTAGGGTGAAAACCATAATTGATTTCTCCGGTTTCAGGATCAATAGGTTCTCCACTTTCACCTTCTGGAAAAAACGCATCATGACCGATTGGAAAATGAGCACCAATTGCAATGGGTTCAGGACCAAAATAATCAGCAGATATACATCTTGGAAAAGGCATATCATTCTTACTACAACCTGTAACCAGAACACAGATTACCAAAATTAATAACCTAAACCAACATTTGCCTAAGCGTGATTGCATACCTAAACTTTTTCCAATACAGAATAAATTTCTAAAACCTTACTTCAAATATCTTTTTAATTAGTTACTCCATATATCTCATCAATCTTCCTTGACTTGTCCTTTTGTTTTATCAGAATCCTTTTGCTTATCTGGCTGGCTTAGTGTTTCAGATTTGCTCATTTCTCTGCCAGCACTCCCTTTCCCATCTGCTTGCTTTGGTGTATCAGGCAATTTAGCTTCAATTTTGCTACGATCTTTACTCATTCCCTGCTTGATGTTATGTATCATATTTTGGGTTCTATCATCAAGACCAACAGTTGACAGCATAGCTTGTGATGCGCTCCTAGAAATATGACTAACACCTTGAGCAACTCCATAACCAGAGCTGAACAACGCCTGCGCCATAGTTTCTGATATAGAAACAAAAGCTCCCATTGCACTAGCAATGATGAGGTATATAAATGCCTGGATTAGATCTATAGGTAATGCTGCAAAGTGCCCACCAGCCCTTTCTCCAGTACTGAGCGCAACATCAACACTAGTACCAGGACTATACCCAAGAGGTAATATTGATTTCATAAGACACAGATCATACGATAAAAAATTTACACTAATTAAGCATTGATAGCATGCAGAAAAATTTGTGAGGTTGTATAGAACTGAATACATTAACTGATTTAAAAGAGACAAGGATGAAAATAAAATGACTGGTTGCAATGAAACATGAGCCAGCGTTTTTATCCAATTATCAAATAATGTTTTAGTTTGTTGAAATAGAATAAATACGATAAATAAAGGTGCCAATGACAATAAAAATGCCACTAAAACAGTAGATATTACATACTTAAACGTAGCACTAATAATGCATCTTAAAAACACAAAAGTAGCATAAAGTATTGCCAAAAATGCAATAAAGCCAAAAGGTCCTGATAGCATTAAAGATAAAAATTTCAGCCATGTTTCTCCTGTAAATAATACTCCCGCTGTTAAATCTAAGAATGCAAAATTTTTACCTCCTTCTCCTATATAGCCAGAAAAACTATCAACTAAATAAATGCTACCCTCAACAAAAAGCCCAGACAAAGTTGTACCAAAGAATTCCCAACTTCTATCACTAAAAGCAAAAGCTATAAATGCTATTTTGAATATTCTTATAATAAAATCGAATTTACTTAATTGTATTGTTCCAAGCATATAGCCAACAACAGTAAATATAACGTATAGAATAAGCAAAGCTCTTATTCCTTGTAGAAGCCCCTTTCTATATCCTTCATATGGAATTTTAATTCCGTCTTCACTCCCGTCTGTTATGACATCAAAAATCTTGTTTACAGTTGATGAAATAAAATCGTTTATTTTTCTTTTTAAAAATAAATTTACTGTGTATTTGTTATCTTCATAATATTTGCTATCTTTATCCGTAATATCATCTTTCTCTACGTTTTCTACATTAATACCAAAATATATTTTCTTAGACTCTTCATTTACCAAATGACTTCCATCTATTATGTAATAGTCTACATTATCCTCTGTTATTTTATCTAATTTCCTTACTTTTTTGAAATTATTAGTCTTTCGAACAGATGGATCTCCTGGCGGGCTATCACCCAAGTACATATACAGTTTTTCACCACTATCGAAGTTACATGATCTAGTCACTGCAACATGATATCCACCTCTATGAAGTTGGTGGTTGCCATTACTTGCTATAGCAAGCATCACACTACTACCAGGTATTATATCTTTTTCATCTATTTTATAATCATGATTTAATTTCAAAGAAAAATGTTCAAAATTACCACCAATTTGCGAACACACATTATCCCCTTTTGCACCCTTGTTCTCTGGAAAACATTGAATACCTTTAGCAGTATTCTGATTATTAAGATCGCCAGCTTTTGCAACAAGAGCCTCAGCCCAAGAAATATCTTCTCTGTCCTCTTTGAAGTTTAATTTAGAATTTGATATTAAATTAATGTCAATCTGCTTAGAATCCCTCTTATTTTCTTCAATCTCTTTTAGTTCACCCTCAATACGTTTAAGGTGAGAATACATGTCACATGTATTTCTTTTATCATACTTCTCATACCTTATAGAAGAGACGCAATTCTCCCCTATACCTTTTGCGTTGTAACATATATTTTGATAGTAACAATTAAGCTCATAAGAGCTGTACTTGCTTATCTCATTAAAATCACATTTTTTCCCATTACATAATTTATCCAGTCCTATTTTAGTTCGTCGTAAATCTAACAATGCACCATTTATCCATGAATTTTGAATATAATCCTTATTAAAATGTACCTTATTATCATATGGAGTGTAGCCATTACCAACTAGCACTCTTCTTTCTTCTATGTTCTCTTTATTAATCTTAGCAAATTCTACTTTAGTCCTCTTACCACTTTCTCCACAAAAGAACGTTCCTCCATTGAGCATGTCTTTTATTGTAGCTTTGTCTTTTTTATCATTTTCTTCAGCTCTATAGCAATTGTCATCAAAGCTGATACCTTTCCCTTCCGGATTGTCATAATTAATCGTTATCTCTCTGGGAACTAAGCTAAAGCTTAACTTATCACCAGGATTTGCTTTAATTCCAGTATCTACATAACGTCTATTGCTATAGAATTCATTATTTCCAAAGCCTATATCCCCACATATTTCTCGTTCATCAAGACTAGCATTATCAATTAACTTATTACTGTAATTTGGTATTAAATCATTAGCACAAAATACAGCGGGCACAAGTACTCTCTTTGGATTTTTCCCTTCTTTAAGAGGACAAAAATTTACTGACCCACCAAGAGTAAATTTGATTTTCTCATCCTTGCTAATTACTTGACCAGAATCAACCCAATGAATTTTAACTCCTTCGCCAGCTTCACGAACTGGAACATCTATACTGACACTAGTATTTCTGCTCTGCAGCCCAGGTTCAACACAATCCATTGTGCAGCCAGTAATTACAAGACATAGTATCAATAATAATGATTTTCTGCTCATCATTGATTTCCTGTGTTTGTCGGTATTTTAGGTGCTGATCTTTGAGCTGATTGTGGTATTTGAGGTCTTCGACTTGGTGTACCAGATTGCTGACCTGCTCTTCTTTGGATACTTTGTTCATCTAAACCTACCGTTCCCATTAAGCTTTGCTGATATTGCCTTCCTGGTTCGCTTGCCACATAAACACCAAACAACGAATCAGATATTGTTGAAGATGCCTCAACTAAAGCTTTCATAGCATGTCCCAAAATCACAAAAGCCATCATAGCGGTGATATTAGGTGCATGTTTGGAAGCATAACCATAAATAATACAAGGATTAAAAATCTTTAAGTTAAGATTAAGTATACATGTAGGGCAGACCTCAAAATTAAAGACCGAATACACAATATAATCCATAACCTGGCTTATTAATGATATAAAAATTAAAAGCACTACCGGATGAATTGCAAATCTTGCTAAATTTTTGACCCAATTGTGAAACATCTGTCTAGTATATCCAAATAGAAGGCAAATAATAAAAAGAGGCGCCAAGGAAAGCAATAATGCAACTATTGCTATAGATGTGATAAAAGAAAATAAGGCGTTAAACATCGATAAGCTCACTGTTATCAAACCCCAAATCACCAAGCAAAACGATACAATACCCAAAGGACCAGAGAATATAAGAGATACTATTAGTAACACTGAGTGTGCTGATAAAAACCTATTGAGCGGTAAATCAAGAAATTCAAAAACATTTGATGTTGTACCTCTGAAATTTGCTATTTCTATTAACTGTTTTGGAGCATTAACAAAAATAGAAAATGCATTGTTATAAAAAAAACTCCAACTGTTATCGTTCAGCAATTGGGTAATAACCCCTATCTTTACACATATAATTAAAAATTCATATGTAGAAGCATGAGACAATCCAAAAAAGTAATAAAGGGTATATAAAGTTATATATAACACTAATAACGACACTATTGTGGATCTGATAGTCTTTGTTCTATTTGACGCTACAAAACTTTGATAAAGAGACTTCACGGGACTAGATTCAGAGTGATTCCATTCTGAATTTTTATAACTGGAACCAAAAAATGCAATTTTTACTTTTTCATCAAAAAAATTATATATCGCACTAAAAGTTCTTACAGGTGGCTCTTTAGTTGTAAGGTTAATGCTAAACTGACCTTCATTTTTCTTATAATCATAGCCATGATCTCTTATTCCGTAATATATAGTGCCACTCTTGTCTTTTAGCTTTTCTTTTAATCTTTCCATATACTCAGTATTATGAACTTCACTGATATTCACAGGTATATCCCCCAGAATTTCACCAGGATTGTGCTCAGGAAACTTATCAGAAACATGTATATATAAGTTTTTTGCTAGACTATGGCTCTTTGTGACCCTTATATTATATCCCCCTTTACCAGCATTCTTTTCTTTAGCATTTTTAAGTGTAAATACTAACTCTGTACCCTTATCATAGTTTTCTTTTTTGATCTTATAATCAAAGTTAGTTCGTATACCATCACTCCTTACATATTTAAAACTTTCCTTTCCTCCTATCGACACCTTTAATGATGGAATGTAAGTCTCTATCCTCTTCATTTTCTTTTTTCTTATATCATCCACAGCTCCCTTGGTATTTTTTTCTGTATTTACTTTATCCTTTTCACCATCTGAACTATCGCTGTGTCCTTTAGCTATGTTGCTATCATCTAACACTCCCATTATACCATCTACAGCCTTCTTGTTAGCTACATTACGTTTATTGCCATCTATAGTATTAGATTCAATTTGCACACAATCTTGACTGGCATAATAACATGTATTCTCACACGTAAGATTTAAAAGGTACGTATCTATCTCAACTTTCTGACTGCTTGAAAGCCTCCTGCAGTCTATATTTTCTCCTTGTTTTATAGAATTAATGATATTTTCAATCTCCTTTTCATCTTGATCAGATTTTACAAAACTTGGATTCCAGTATTCTTTTCCATTCAACCATTTTGCGTTACCTATGATATATTTATTAGGGCATATTTCACCTTGACAATTCTCTTGATTTAAAACATGTGCAAAATACTCCGTCTCTCCTTCACCGCAACTCTCGTCAATTTTTTTATAGGTGACCGTGCCATTATCGTTTTTACACATTTTACTTCCAACAACACTAAAGCTTATCGCATCGCCAGCTTTAAGCGCAAACGGTAATGTAACGCTTCCTACTCCAGGTTCAATTGCAAAATCTTTATATTGCGAACAAAAATTAACCTTATTAGGTACTATATTAATCTCTGTTACTTTTATTTTATCCGAAATATAAACTCCAGAATCAACCCATTTCTGCTCTGTTGACACTATATCCAATTTCTCACGCAAGCCTGATGAATCTTCTGGCTTAATACACCCGCACCCAGATAATAAAAAGAGTATCACAAAACTTATGCATAGCTTAACCAAGTTTTGGTTGCTCAAATGTTCAAACATCTGTTACTCACCTGCGCTCACTCTCCATCTGGTTTTATAGATTCACTAGAGGAAGATCCCGATCCCTTATTATCATCTCCACCTCCTCCAATAGCCCCTCTTGCCTTATTTACAGCCGCAGCAGCAACTTGACCAGCACCTCCAGCAGCAGCTTTGGCAGCAGATAAAGCTTTATTCACCATTTGTGCAGGAGTGCTACCTGAACCAAGTGCTGCCCTGTGATTACCAGCAAGCTCAGCAGCCATGCCGGGAAGAACGTTTAAAAAGTGGTAAAAGAGGAATAATACTAAACACAATTTTAATAACTCTCCGATTAGAGAGCTGCCAAACTCCATGTATGTAAAGTCGAATAGACCAAGTATGCTGCTCTTTTTAAAGCTATAATTTTGCATCATACATGCGAGAGTAGTTTCATTTTTATCACATTCCCCATCTTTCAATTTAAACCACTGTTTTTTCTTACTATATGAGATTTCTGCTTGTTTCTTTTCATATGACTTGTCTGGTTGTTCATTTTTATATGACTCGTCCAGTTTAAAATTTAAATTTTTAAAATAGATTTTATCACATGCTATGAACATAAAGGATAAAAACGCAAAAAGGATAACCGGGTATAAGCTATAGGTAATCAACTCTTTCACCCAGCCGTCAAAATATCCTTTGGTGTGTTGGAATAAAACCATAGGAATAAACAAAGGTGATAGAATAACAATTACACTTAAAGCAACTAGAGATAAAATAAATACATAGCACATCCACAAAATAACCATCATCAGCAAAATGGCCATAAATATACAGACAAGAGCTACTAAAATTTGTCCACCAGCGAAAATAATACCAATCACCGAACCTGCAACTAACAAGACAGGAGCAGCGCCAAGCAAAACCGCTAACGTTGCAACACCTCCAGTACCAATTTTGCCACCAATTCCATCTAAAGGGGCACCTAAATAAAATAAAATTCTGCAATCAAGCCTATCCCAAGGTGCAAGATAACTGTAGGATACCTTCTGCCCTGCACGATCGTATTCATAATCTTTACCTGCCTCATAATTACATATATTTTTACTCTCAGATGAAGCTTTAAGCACTATTTCTGATAAGCCGTTCGAAAGTTTTGTTAATTCCCCGTAATAATGAGACATAGTGCTACCTGTCGTAAAGCAAATCACTAAAGCGAATTTAATGATCAACATGTACATTTCTTGCGGACTACGCACTCCACCAGACATAACTTTTATAGAGAACAATATCAAAGCTAAAATTAAGATAGCAGTAACAGTGTTCTTCAGTCTTTTTTGTGCTACAGACAAAAAACTACCCTTAGCATGTCCATTTTTGTCTGTAAGTAAGTTACCACTTGAATCAATACCTGCCACTAAATTATCTAACGACTCCTTAATACATTGCACTATCATAGAAGTTATAGGAATAGGAGATAATGACTTACTTCCCGCTTGATTGTAGCAAGCTTCAGAGACATACAAGCTAAAACAGCTTTTATTGTCATAACCTACAAAAATTTTTCCTTCTTTTTCTTTTTTCCTGATAAGAGTTTTATAATCGTCATCCCTGTTGATAAAACTCCTTTCTTCACCACCTGTACCATCTTTATTTTTGAATAATATCACAGATTGTTCACACATAGGAGCAATCGGATCAGGTGGTAATTCCGTGCATCCTATATCAATTCCTTGCGGCCAAGCAGTTCCAGCTGCCCTAACTTCAGCCAATTCCACACATAACCTACCCATTTTTCTCACTGCCCTGAACGTTGATCCATATATGTCTTTGCTCTGTCCAGATTTAAGCACTTTACATTCTAGATCGCCATCAACCCTCGGAGACCATGACCCACTTTCATATCCAGTATCTTTCTCTCTGATATCAAAGTCTATGTATCCATCTTCCCCTCTGAAATTAAAGTCATTCGTCTTGAAAAGATTGCCAAATGTTAAAGGATTGCGATGACATACTTCTATGTATTCACTATATTGCACCCCATTTTTTGGCCAGTAGTAGTGTTCCCTATCAACATTCACAACATCCCAATCAGTAAAGTTTAAAATATCTTTCTCTGTTTGTTTTCCATCTTTTCCTGATCTTTTCTGTAATGCAGAAAAATATTCATCTTCTGTTCGATAATTTTTATCTGTATCACCACTATAACCTGTATCTTTTAGTTTAAAATTTTTATATCTCCTATCATTATCGTATGCAACTGGATGCCTAACAAAACTATGCTGACAAACAATAAGTCCCCCAACTGCCTTCCAGACTCCAACAATTGCAGCTATCATTCCAACGATAACAAGAGCAGTAAATAAACCAGCAGAAGAGACAATCAAAACAATACCAGTAAATATTGCACCAATAGCAATTGCTATCCCAGCAACTGCTGCAGATGTTTCAAACGCCTTACAGTCAGGATTAGAGGCACGGCTAAAGCTACCAGTAGAATTAAATCTGCTAACAAATTCCGTTTTGTCAGTACCACTTACTGTATCTGCAAACACTGGATACGAGAGCAAAAAATCTATATTTAACAAAAATATCGCAACTAACAGTAATGACAGTTTAGTTTTAAACATTTTTCACCTTTTGATAAAACACAGGCAACCACATCTTTGGATCATCTCCGACTTCTTTCAGTATATCATATAACAATAGAACACTTTCCGCACGTCCAGATAACACGTTGACCACATCATCCAAATCTTTCAGATCTATTCTAGCTACTACAGCATTAACTCCCTGCTTTACTAAAAAGAATCTAGTACTTGGATCTGTGTGTTTGATCAGTATGTACTCACGTTCAGTTAACATAAAAACATCTCGATAGACACTAGTAGCTTTCAGATTTGGCAAAAAAATTTGTGTTGCTGTCTGCTGTACAAGCGTATCACTAATAGCACTTTTACTTGCATCTTCAACACTCTGAGTAGCAAAAACTACAAAAGCATTTAACTTTCTCAGCACTTTCAACCAGTCTTTTATCTTAGGTGCAAAAACTGGATTATCTATTAACGCCCATGCTTCATCAAGAACAATAATAGATGGAGTGCCATCAAGCGATATACTAATCCTATGAAACAAATAAATCAAGACCGGCCCAAGAGCAACAGGATCTTTTAGCAAGCTAGCCATTTCAAAGCCAAACACTCTTGCTTTTGAAAAATCTAGCAAATCTTCTTTATTGTCAAATATTGCAGCATGAGAGCCATCATCATGCCACATAGATATTGCTCCAGCTAGAGTAGCAGGGCCCGCAAGTCCTAAAAATGGTACAAGATTTCTCAAAAATCTGTCTTCTTTTTTTAATTTAAAATTTCCCTCAATTGCATCATTAATTCTAGCAATATCTTCTGAAGTGAATTTATCGTTGTACACTAAAATTAAAGATTTTATCCATTCCATCAAAAATGTTTTATTATCAGGAGTATCGTCAAGTTGCAGAGGATTAAAATTTGTCTTAGTTCTTGGTTCTATTATAGTATAGATACCACCAAGTGCTCTTAAAAAAATTTCTGCACCGCGATCTTTATCAAAAAAGAATATTCTTGGAGAAAATTTCATTGCTTGAACACATAAAAAATTCATTAAAACAGTTTTGCCAGCACCTGTTGGCCCAATTATCATAGTATGTCCAACATCCCTTATATGAAAGTTGAAGAAAAATGGAGTGCCAGATGTTGTATCAAAAACTGTAACAGCATCTCCCCAGTGGTTATTGAATTTTTTACCAGTAGGATAATTATGTTGAGATGCAAAACCGGCCAAATTAAGACTACTTATTGTACCTTTTCTTACTATATAATCAAAATTACCAGGAATTTGCGCCCAAAATGCTGGTTCTAGATTAACCCTCTCACGAACAGGATAAACACCACAATTAGAAAGCTCCGATTCAACCAATGATAAAGCATTGTCCAATGATTTAGGGCTTTTTTCTATACATAAGATAGTTAAATGGTGTTCACCAAACGCAATTTTACCACTCATTGCATCATCAAGCGCATGAGAAATTTCTGCTATTTGAGAAATAGCTTTATCTGCAGATTGTATCATACGATTTTGCTGTATCTGCATTTTCGCAATTGCCATTTGCCTATTTGTAAATTGAAAAGACTGCGTGATAATAAATTCATAAGGAAGTTGTAAAAAAGAATCAAGCATTCCTGCGGAAGTATTATTTCCATATTCTTTGATACTAACTATTCCAGCATATTTACTTTCATTATGAGTCACAACCTGTATCATCTTATGGCCAAAAAATAACCTATGAACTGGTAAGTATCTTGATATTTCAGTTTTTAGTGGAAAAAGCGTATTTGTAACAAAGCCACAATTTACAATTCTAGACAGAAACTCCATTATTTCACAAAACAGTCCGTTTGGAGTTTCTTTTACTCCAAGGACTTTAGGCGAATAATTCCTAAGGCTTGTTACTATACGATTTGTCGTTTCCTCTAAATCTTCATAGGTATCACGCATATCACTTTCCCAAGCATGTTTTGAAGTTACATGCCCAAATTTTTTCAGTAGATGTGATAAAAATTCTACTCCCTTTGTATCTGCCCTACGAATAATCGTAATGTATAAATCATTAATAAAAGATTGCCTAGTTGCGTGTTTTTCTCTCCATTTTAGATTTACATGGTTAGCAAAAAAATTTGGTAAACTCTGGTTTGCAAATTCATCAGAAAAGATATTCTTCTTACGCCTGATGGTATGAAAGTACAAACTAAATGCTGGAGATGAAATGCTTCTTAGCATCTGATTTCTGATATTATTTTGTATCACCAAGTCTTCATCATCGGCCGTTTCAAACGCAAAGCCATTTAATTTTATAAATTTAACTAACCAATTCTGCTTTGTTATCAAGGTTGTACTATTCCAATAGCAAGAATAAGGTATAAATTCGGCAGCGTGAACCTCTCTACTTAGAATAGATTTATTCTTTGATTGAATAGCTCTAAATCTCAACATTGCATAACATCAAGTAATGTCATAAGAATTGGCCCCATGATAAAACCGATTTAAACATTTGGAACATTTTCCCAACTTTACCATAAATAACTCAATAAACAACGGTTCCTTTGCAGAAGCTATATAGCCAAGTCCATGTATACCTGGTAACATCAGGAGAATTACTCTAAGATCATTTGCATTAATGAAAATTAGCATGCAAATTAGAACGTTTAATATTGCAAACATATAACTCACACCAAAGAGCATTGCAGGTCTTGTAAGACCTTTAAATAATTGATTCGTTTGTATGCTGCCAGTAGACATATCTTTAACCTTCTAATAAGAGCTCTAACACTAATACTACATCATTAATTAAAAATCTATTGAAATGAATAGCACTTTAGGTAAGATAATTAATTTAAATTCAATGATTATAAGCTGGCCATTTCAAGAAGCAGAAAAAATACTACAAGAATTCCCTAATAAAAAAGAGATAATATTTGAGACTGGTTATGGTCCCTCGGGTTTACCACATATTGGTACTTTTGGGGAAGTTTTTCGTACCACAGTTATTGCAAACGCTCTAAAAAAAATAGCTCCTAGTATAAAAACCAAAATCATTGCAGTTTCCGACGATATGGATGGTTTGCGAAAAATACCAGATAATGTACCAAATCAGGAAATGCTAAGAGAGAATCTGAACAAGCCATTAACCATGATACCTGACCCATTTGGCACTCATGAGAGTTATGGTCATCACATGAATTCGTTGTTGTGTAAATTTCTTGATTTGTTTGGATTTGAATACGAATTTAGGAGTGCAACAGAGTGTTATAAATCTGGCGTTTACGATGAAAAACTTTTACTCCTGCTGAAAAATTATGATAAAGTGATGGAAGTAATGCTTCCATCATTTCGGGAAGAAAGGCAGCAGACTTACAGTCCATTCTTGCCGATATGCCCAAAAACTTCCCAAGTTTTACAAGTTCCAGTAATTGAAACAAATACAGATAAAGGAACAATCACGTATGAAGACCCAAACGGGGAAAAAATAGAAGTTCCAGTGACAAAAGGAAAATGTAAACTGCAATGGAAACCTGATTGGGGGATGAGGTGGGCTGCATTCGGAGTTAATTACGAAGCTCATGGAAAGGATTTGACTCCATCTGCTGTGCTTTCAAGTCAAATATGTAAAATACTTGGAGAAAAGCCACCGCTTTTGTTTTGCTATGAGTTATTTCTTGATAAAGAAGGAAAGAAGATATCAAAATCAAAAGGAAATGGTATTTCAATTGAGGAGTGGCTAACTTATGCACCCACAGAGAGTTTAGCGTTATACATCTTTCAGAGTCCTAAAAAAGCTAAACGTTTATATTTTGATGTGATACCAAAATCAACTGATGAATATTTAGAGTTTGCTAAGCGTTACAATGAGAGTGAAGAAAAGGATGTAAATAGCCCTGTATGGCACATCCACCAGGGTAAAGTTCCAAACGTAGAAACTTCAGGCATAAATTTTTCGTTACTTTTAAACCTGGCAGCAGCTTGTAATGCTGAAAACAAAGAGATTCTTTGGGGTTTTATATCAACTTATGCACCAAACGTTACACCAGAAAGCAACAAAATGCTAGATAGGCTTTCGGATTTTGCAGTTAGGTATTATCACGACTTTATCAAGCCAACAAAAGCGTATAAAGCTTCAAACGAAAAAGAGAAAGAAGCGTTGCTAGATTTAAAGAATAACCTACATTCCCTGCCTATTACGGCCACTGCTGAAGAGATTCAATCTCAGGTTTTCTCCATCGGAAAAAAACATAATTACAATAACTTACGCGATTGGTTTCAGTTTTTGTATGAAACATTACTTGGACAAAAAACCGGTCCTAGAATGGGATCTTTTATCAAGCTTTATGGGATAGATAATATAATCTCTCTTATAGAAAGTGCTACTGAACGTACACTTTAGAGTTTACCTTCTTCCATTTGAGCCCTCTAGTTTTATTACTTGACAAACCTTCCCACTTTCCTTATTATACTGATAAAGGTATTTATCCTTGTTTTTGGGCTCAACGACAAAATTCAGTAAAAAACTCAGATATTTATTGGCAAATTACATAAAATTATAGTGGCTTTTTTTATTTTTTCTACATTCAGCCAAATTGCGCTTGTTAGCACATTATCAATTTACATTATTAAAACTCGCTATACGGGGATTCTTTTGTCTTTTTTTATTTAGTAAATCTCTTAACATTTACAACTAAAGTAATTTTAGAGAGCCAGCGCGTGACCAACCTGGTCAGTTTTCTGAATCCCAGTACTGGGATGACAAGAAAAGAGCTGACTTGAATGACACCAAATGGACACTGAGACAGAGGCTACTTGAATAATATTTTACCATGTCATTCCAGCACTTGATGCTGGAATCCAGAAGTTTTTTTGAGCACAAAAGTTATGCTAAGTTTTTCTTGGTAAGAAACCAGTGTCAGCTACTTGAATGAAACTATTTTGGATGAAAATCAGTGTCAGCTACTTGAAAAGGAAGAAGAGACTTCTTCCTTCTACTTAACTACACTGTTACACTTGACTTTGAAGAAATTTCTGATTGTAAATCAACTTCATTTAGCTTCTTACCAGGACTTGACGTTGCTTGTGCAATAGCCTCCTTTAACTCATCACAAGGCTTCAACACTTCATATATAATGCCACCAGCAACAAGTCCTGTGAGTACAGCAGCAGCCACAGCTATCCCAGCCATAGCACCTACTGATAATGACACACCAATAAAATATGCAGAAGTAACTATTATCGCAGCTACAACAGATGCAATAACAAATATACCAACACCCGAGATTATTGCTAGCATAATTGCTTCTTCAGTAAGTGCTTTATCTAGAGTTTTGTTATCACGATTACTTAATAAAGGATCAGCACCTGCTTTTAATAGAGCTCTTACTATCTTTTTATGATGTCCCCAAGCAGCAACGTACAAAGGAGTGGATCCACATGTATCTGGCAAATCAATATTTTTAGGCCCCTTAGCTAATATAGCCTCTACTATCTCCATTTTGCCTTTCTCAGCAGCAAGATGTAAAGGAGTGCTTTCACTTTTATCTCGCAAATTAACATCTATACCTTCTACTGCTAATAGAGCGTTTACTATATTTTCGTTACCTTTTCTAATAGCCAAATGTAAAGGAGTGCTTTCACTTTTATCTCGCAAATTAACATCAGCCCCCTTATTTAATAGAGCTTTTACTACATTTTCTTGATTATATATAAATGCTACATGTAATAATGTTAATTCTTTTTTGTTATAATAATCATTATTACTAAATTCATAATTTATATCAAATTTTTTCTTCTCCCATTCTTCATAAGTAGATTAGCCTATTTTTTTATTTGCTCTTTTATTTTTTCAACTATGTTATTACCATTCAAATCATTTTCACGATTTACTATACTTAATATCTGTTTCAACAATGCTAAATACATATCAAACTCTCCTATAAAAATAATAATATACTTTAATTATTATATACTTAAGTAATAAAATCAAGAATTTTATTAACTATCATAAACACTCAAGCAAGAAAAAGGGGCTTTTGTGCGAGCGTTATTAATCTTCAGTTTAATAGGATAAGATTCGTCAACGTTTCTGTAAGTATCTTCTATATAGAAGAGTTGCTACCAATAAAGCCTAAGCTGACCAAATACATTTCTGTAGATTCAGATCTACTTGACTTTGGTTTGAAGTATCTTACTGTTTTAAACATTTTTTTTAGCTCATTGCAGAAATCTTTATCAGACTCTCCTTGAAAAATTTTTACTACAAATTTGCCATCATGATTCAAAAAATGCTTTGCAAAATTGAGCGCTGCTTCGCATAAAAGCATAATTCTGATATGATCTAACGATTTTAAACCGCAAGATTCTGGTGCCATATCAGATAAAATTACATCAAATTTGTGATCCTTGAATTTTTCTCTTAAAATTTCAAGTTCGCTGATAATATCACACTGTATACACTCTACTCCACTAATTGCGTTTATTGGTTTTATGTCAACAGCAATCACACTCGCTCCTTTCTTAGATGCAACTTGTGACCATCCACCAGGAAAAGCGCCAAGATCAATAATTTTTTGCCCTTGTTGGAGTAGTTTAAATTTATCGTCTATTTCTATTAACTTATATGCCGAGCGCGATCTATAACCGTCCTTATTGGTTTTTTGCACATACTGATCATTCAAATGGCGATGTAGCCATCTTGTTGAAGATAACTTTCTACCTCTAGCTGTTTTTACTCTGGTCTTTATACTAATAACCTACTTATTATTGATTATATCTTTGAGCTCTTTTTCAACTACTTCTTTTACCAATGCATGTAGATACTTATTCAGCCACTCTGAAAGCTGAGGTTTTAAAAGAGATACAACTAATTCTTCAACAGTAAGATCCGCTCTTTTTTGTTGTTTATGCCGTAGTTCGCTTTGCATCTTTTCAAGCAATGTTTTAATTTCCTCCATATTTTCTTTTAAAACTAAATGCTCGTTACTTTGTTCTTGATAGCTCACTTTGTTATTACTCATTTGGATATTATCATACAAATTTTTCTCTTCTGAGTTGTAACTATTAAATTGGTTATTCATTTTCTCACTTTGACAATCATTCTCTTCTTCACTATTTTCTTTTTCTTCGATGTCTTCTGGGTACTCCTCTTCAAGGCATAGTACATCATCATCTTCATCGATTACTTCTGCTTTATCAACACTTGCATTTTTACCCGATATAGCTTTTTTTATATCTTCTAGGATATCTTTTACAGATTGATTATCGCTCATACCATTAAATTTAAAGGTTTATACTATTTATCATAAAAAGCAAGTTGTAAACACTAATTACATAATTGCTTTTTGCTCCAACCAGATCGGAGCGTGCTTTAAATAATGCATCTTCAGTGTCCAAAAGGTCAGATGTACTCTTTAAACTTAAGTTTACCTCTTGCTTAACTCCTTCCAATGCTAAAGCTGCTGCTTTTTCCGCTTCTTGACTTGCTTTAATAATAGCTTTTGCTGTCAGCACGTTATTCCAAGCATTTACAACTGCTTCTTCTATATTTTTTACCGTTTCATAATAATCGTAGGTAGATTTTTTTGCATCCATTTTAGCTTTACTGACACCAAAAGCATTCGCTCCTTTTTTAAAGATTGGAACATCAAGAGTAAAAACTATATGAACATTTTCTAATAGCTTGTCTAATTTTACACCATCTTTCCCAAAATTTTTGTTTGCTCTTAGATTTAAAGAAGGAAGCCACTTGGAGCTTTCAGCGATCACTTCCATTCCAGCAGCTCTTTTTTGATAAACTGCTGCTTTTAGAGATAAATTATTGGTTTTTGCTAATTGTAAACATTCATTTAGCTCTGGAACAGAAGGTAATTTATCATTAGCTTCAGAAAGTTCATCAGCATCTTCGCCAATCAAATGATAATAAGCAATATTTGCCAATTTTAATTTACCTTCAGCATCAACTCTTTCGGATATAGAAGACGAAAATTTTGCTTTTGCTAGCAAAACTTCAGCATTAGTAACTTCTCCAAGGGAAAAGCGTTTTTTCATAGCTGACAAATGTTCCAAAGAAACGCGTTCTCTATGTTCTCTGAGCTTTAATATTTCTGTCTTTTGTAAAACACTAACATATGCTTTCACAGCATTAAGTGCAAGCTCTTGTTTTGACTGCTGAAATTGCATTTTTGCTGCTTTGAGAAGATTACTTGATCGATTGAATGTAGCAAAGGTGCCACCACTATCTATTATTCTTTGACTTAATATTAGATCCTTTCCAGAGTTTTCCAGGCTAAAACTACTATCGAAATTATATTGTAAATTAATGTCAGGTAAAAATCCAGCTAACCCAGAAGATTTATAATATTTTTCTGCGCTTTTATATTGGTAAAATTGAGACTTTATTTTTGAGCTATTTTTGATAGCTTTGCTTATAGCCTCTTCCAAATCGATTGCATAGCAATCTATAGCACTAAAAGCGATTACAAATATAATAATCAATCGAAACATTTTGCTTTCTAGCATATTATTAAAGTTATTAGCATAAATTACTTTAATAATCAATAACTAATGTTGTTGACACTATCAAGCAACTTAGTATATCATAATCTACTGTTATGTATTGATATATGAAAACTTTTTTCTTAAAAGAGAAACAAGTCGATAAAAAATGGCTTGTTATAGATGCAGAAGGATTAGTAGTAGGAAGGCTTGCAGCGTTTGTAGCAGCGCTATTGCGTGGAAAGCATAAGCCTGAATACACACCTCATATGGATTGTGGAGATAATGTAATTATTGTTAATGCAGAGAAGGTACATTTTACCGGAAAGAAACTTAAAGATAAAATCTACTATAGGCATACAGGTTATTCTGGTGGTTTAAAGAAAACTACTCCAGATAATATTTTAAATGGCAAATTCCCTGAGCGTGTGATAAAAATGGCAGTAAAAAGAATGCTTGATGATGGTCCTATGGCACGTAGACGGTTTGAAAATTTGTATGTTTATTCTGGTTCAGAACATAAGCATCAAGGACAGCAACCTGAAAAAATAGATTTTGCCTCTTTAAATCGTAAAAATAAGAAATAATGGAGCAAAAAGTGAAAATAAATAATAATGATCAGCCAAAAAAGGCAATGATTGACTCACTTGGTCGTTCATATGCCACAGGTCGAAGGAAAGAATCTGTAGCAAGAGTATGGATAAAGCCAGGAAGTGGAAAATTTAGTGTTAATAAAAAAGATGATTTAATTTCTTATTTTAAAAGAGAATCAGTGTGTCAAATGATTAAAGCGCCATTCATAGTAACTTCTATGTTAGATAGGTATGATGTTTTTGCAACTGTAAAAGGTGGAGGACTATCTGGCCAAGCAGGTGCCTTAGCTCATGGAATAAGCAGAGCTTTAAGTAGTATAAGTCAAGATCTACACTCTATATTACGTAAGGGTGGATTCCTAACTAGAGATTCACGTGTTGTTGAGCGTAAGAAATATGGTCAACATAAAGCTCGGAAAAAATGTCAGTTTTCTAAGAGATAATTGTTTCATAATGGTATTTTTTTGTAAATATTATACAAGTTCTTACAAGGGTTTATGACATTTTCTCTTTGTTATGACGAATTTAGTTGACTATTGGCATTAGCATAATATGCTGTTTATGTAATTTTTCAATATTAAGGTAATTTATGAGTAAAGAAGATATAGTAAACCAACTGAGTCAAGAGTGCTCTAGTCAAGGTATAGATATAACAAAAGCTAGTTTGGGTAAGCTTCATGATATTTTTATGGAAATAATCAAGAACGATCTAAATCGTAAAGGTGAAATACGTTTGCATGGAATAGGGACATTCTCTACTGCTATAAGTAAGGAAAGACAATGCCGTAATCCTAAAAATGGTGAGATTATGACCGTTCCTAAAAAGAAAAGAGTAAGGTTTAAAGCAAGTCAAGCTCTTTCAAGTACTTTAAATACCAAAGAAAAAGTATAAGCTACTTAGATATTGTCATTTTCATCTTTTTAGTTACACTATGTAAGCCATGAAATATAGCCTCGCTGATTAAAGAATGGCCTATATTAAGAGCTGAGATGTGAGGTATCTCTTTTATTCTTTTAGCATGTTTATAGTTTATGCCATGCCCTGCATGGCATTCTATTCCTAGCTTATTAATGTATTCTGCAGAGTTAGTAATAAGTTTTAATTTTTCTTCTGATGGATTATCACAGTAATCCCCTGTGTGAATTTCTATTATGTCAGGCTTTCTTTCTAGCTTCTCAAGATATTTTAGTTGATTAATATTTGGATCGATAAACAGTGAGACTTTTATGTCAAAGCTATGCATTTCCTCTATTATACCAGAAAGTTTACTGTGCATATTCACGATATTCAGGCCACCTTCGGTTGTTAATTCTTCTCTTTTTTCTGGTACTATACAAATCGAATAGGGTTTTACTTCTTTTGCTATTTTGAGCATTTCTTCCGTAGCTGCGATTTCAAGATTTAACTCAGTGCTAATGTTTTGTTTTAGATTGAATACATCCTCATCTCTGATATGCCTTCTGTCTTCTCGTAAGTGTACGGTGATAAAATCTGCTCCAGCATCAATAGCTATTTTTGCTGCTTTTAATGGATCTGGATAAGAAGCTCCACGTGCGTTGCGAAGGGTTGCAACGTGATCAATATTAACGCCCAATTTCACAATTTACCTCAAAAATTATTTATAAATTATACATATTATTAGATCTTATGCATGTCATTGTTTAATGCCATAGCTGAAAGACGGAGCTAGCAGTTATACCAATTCTCATTGTTGGCAAGTCAAATAAGAAACATTCAAAATTGTTTGATTGTGGAAGTGGAAAGAGAAGTAATAAATTTGCATACACTTGCCCTTTTTTACAGTTAATCTAGTTTATAGAACTACTCGTGGTAATCCAAACAAGATTTTTTCTCATAATCAAGTTATAGTAAACGGGGAAAATTTTTCGCATCTAAAAAATTTTAGATTTAGGATTGAAATTAATAAGTGGAGTGATTATGTAATGCATGTATTAGTAAAAGGAGGTACAACATGAGTAATATAGTTCATTTAAATAAAAACAATAATCGTGATAATTTTAGTGTAAGAGGGTTACAAAGAGCCGTTGATGACATATTTGATAGCTTTTTTACAGGATGGAACCCAGAGCTTTCCAAAAGAGGCAGTAGTCTACTACCAGTTTGTGATTTTTATGAAACAAAGGAAAGCTATTGCCTATCATTAGAGTTACCAGGTATTCCTAAAGAAAGCATAGACATTAGTATATCTGGCGATAACTTAATAGTGAAGGGTGAAAAAACATGTGATAATGAATCAAAAGATAAGCAGTTTTACCATAAAGTAAAGGTACTATGGTTCTTTCTATAGATCTATTCAACTTCCAACAAATGTAGAGCAAGATAAGGTATCCGCCAACTTTTTAGATGGGGTATTGCATGTAACCATACCTAAATCAGAGAAACACATCAAGAAAATTGATGTAAAGTAATCAGTAAGTAGGTGTTATGAAAATAGCTGACGTTGGCTTCTTTATGACGATGTCATCCGAGTAGCTGACACATAGCTGTACGAATATTCATTTTTGAAGACAGCAAATGGTGTCATGCCAGTGCTTGACACTGGCATCCAGCAAAATTTATCGAAAACAAGACAACATTTTCAATCAAAAAACTGGATCCCAGTGTCTGGGCACTGGGATGACACTCATTTAGTTGTCTTTTCTCGTCTACCTTATTTTACCACTTTGCTGAACAGATATGTAAAATATTAACTTAGCAATACAAAAAATTATCTATAGATTAGACACACCATTAGATCTTATGCATAGTCATTTTTTAATTCCATAGCTGAGACGGAGCCTGCTCCCCTTATCATGAAACTGAAGTCTATATGGTACCACAGTATAATGATATAATAAAATATGAAAAAAATACCAATAAAAAAAGGCAAAAAAAGCCCGTATTAACTTTAACAATTTAAAATGATTTAATGTGAAAACCATAGGCGCCAATTGTTTTTTTAACTTAAAAATAAAAGTCAAGTATCAAGAATTCTAGACATAAACCCTCCTATATGAATAAAGAGCTAGCAAAAATAAACTTATATATTTTTTGCTGAAATTTGATTATTTGGTGAAAAAACCTGCAGGTGAAGATAGATTTTGGATCCTAAAAAATCTTCATTCTCCACTATAATGAAGCTACTAGAGTCTGTCAAGCAATTTTTTATTTAAATTGCTTGCAATCTTTTTATACACTCATCTTTACCAAGAATTACCATGATATCGATGATTCCAGGCGCATCCATTATTCCAGTTATTGGGGCGCGTAATGAGTGGTATATATCGCTCATTTTTATATTATGTAATTTTGAAAATTCCTTAATCTGAGAAGATAAAAAATTCTTATTCCAATCTTCACTACCTACACTCGAAAGAAATGATGCAAGTAACTTAATTACATTGAGGTTAGATTTGACAATTTGCTGAGCTTCTTCACTAAAATCAACTTGAATATAAAATTTTGCTAAGTCCAATAATTCGGTCAGATAGTTTGCTCTTTTTTTCAGCTCTGTCAGTCCCTGCAGTAAATAGCCCTTTTTTTTGTCAGTTAGAGTATTTTCTCTAAGCATTAGAGTCAGAATATCTTCATTGCTCATATTACTAATATAATGATTATTTAAATGCTCCAGTTTTTTGAAATCGAGCCGTGCAGGTGAACGACCGATGCTTTCTAAATTAAACCACTCTATTGCTTGCTCATCGCTAATAATCTCATCGTTGCCATGACTCCAGCCAAGTCTTAGCAAGTAATTACGCATTGCCTGTGGCAATATTCCCATCTTTTCATAATCGCAAACACTTGTAGCCCCATGTCTTTTAGATAACTTATTCCCGTCTTCTCCATGAATTAGCGGTACATGTGCAAAGCGTGGGACATCAAAATCAAGAGCCTGATATATTAGTAATTGCTTGAAGGTATTAGTGAGATGATCAGAGCCACGTATAATATCGGTTATTCCGGCATCATGGTCATCAACCACTACAGCAAAAATATATGTTGGAGTATTGTCAGAGCGCAAGATTACTATGTCATCAAGCTGATCGCTACTTATTGTAACTTGGCCGTATATTTTATCGTCAACAACAATATCTTCTGAGTCTGGCACTTTGAAACGGACAACAGGGTTTGCGCTTGATGTCGAATGAGTACACTTATGCTTATATATTTTTCCTTCTTCTCTTGCTCTTGCCTTCTTTTCTGCAACTTCATCTTCAGGGCAGTAACAGTGATACGCCCTACCCTTTTCAACTAAAAGATTTGCAACTTCAATATGTCTAGCTATTCTTCTCGATTGGTATATTATTTCTCCATCATAGTTTATTCCAAGCCATTTTAGCCCATCCATTATTGCATCAATTGCTTCTTGTGTTGAACGTTTTCTGTCAGTGTCTTCAATCCTTAGCAAAAACTCCCCACCATGACGCTGCGCATAGAGCCAATTAAATAACGCAGTACGAGCTCCTCCAATATGTAAAAATCCTGTTGGTGATGGAGCGAATCTAGTGACTATACCTGGCATATTTGTCTATTGTGATAACGCAACCGATGATAACTAAAATTTGTACTTGCAACAACGTGGAACTATAGTAAATTTGAAAGATCAATTTACATTTATTTTTAACAAACTGTATTGTATAATTTAATATTAGTGAATGCAGTGAGGTGTATATGTGGATAATTTATTTGAAATTGCAAGAGGAGTTGTAACAAAAGAGGATGAAAATAAATTTATTGAAGCTTGCAAGAAAAGAGTTGCTTGTGTAGCTAAGCATAGAATTGATGAAAATGGAAACCCATTTCATATAGCAGCAAGTAAAGGGTTTCTATTATCTGCGTTACAGGGGATCATAAAGTATTTAGAAAAAGATACTGAGAGCAAAGTCAAGAAAGCAAAAGAAGCTAAAGATTGGGAAAAAGTAAAAAGATTAGAAAAGGAATTTAAGAATAACAAGAAATATATTAAGGAAGCACTCCTCGATAAAAGCTATATTAAGGATGACGGGAAGAAGGCAGTATCACCCCTTTATTTCTTGGACCCTGCAGAGCGGAAAGAAGTTAAGCAAATTGCAGATATAAAATGTGGCTTTATATGTAATAAGAAGTTTCATCTATGCTTATATATAGCAGGGGCTATAGTGTGTGCTATCGCTATGTGTGTATCTTTGTATCTTCTATTTTCGGTTTCTCAGTCTCTTGCGTTGGCTTCAATAGCGACAATAGCTTCTGGAGGGTCTTCATATCTGTTATTTAAGGCATGTAACGAGGTATATGGCCTCTATAACGAAAGTACTATAGTGACAGATCCTAATGTTATGCAACTTTTAGAGGGTGGTTTAGCCCCAACATGAAGTACTTGCAAGGAATAATATAGAAATTTACTTTCTTAACTTAAGAAAGTATACTGATAAGATGATAAGAAAGAAGTATAGTAAAATTTTAATAGCAAATAGAGGAGAGATTGCTTGCAGGATAATCAAAACTGCGCACAAGATGGGTATATCTTGTGTATGCGTATATTCAGATGCAGATGTAAATTCTGTGCATGTAAGGCAAGCAGATGAGTCGAAGTACATTGGTCCTTCACCTTCTTGCCTGAGTTATTTAAATATTGAAAAAATATGCGAGGTGGCAGTTGAAACAGGTGCTGAAGCGGTTCATCCTGGCTATGGGTTTTTAGCAGAAAATCCAGATTTTCCCCGTGCTCTGGAAAAACATAACATAGATTTCATTGGTCCAAGTGCAGAAACAATAGAAGTTACAGCCAATAAAATAACAGCAAAAGAAGAGGCAAGAAAAGCTGGAGTAAATGTAGTGCCAGGATATATGGGTAAGATCGAAGATGCTGCCCACGCAGCCATCGTTGCTGAAGAGATTGGTTTTCCCGTTATGCTCAAAGCTGCATCAGGTGGTGGTGGCAAAGGAATGCGAATTGTATATTCCAAAAAAGAAATTGAGCTAGCATTTACATCAGCAACAAATGAAGCAGAGAAAAGTTTTAAAGATGGCAGTATTTTTATAGAGAAATATATAGAGCTGCCAAGACACATTGAAATACAAATCATAGCAGATAAATATGGCAATATAGTGTGTCTTGGAGAGAGGGAATGCTCGATACAAAGGAATAACCAGAAAATAATGGAAGAAACTCCAAGTCCATTTATTAGTGAAGAAGTAAGACAAAAAATGTATGCCCAATGTGTTTCTTTGGCAAAGCAAGTTGGTTATTTTTCAGCAGGTACTGTCGAGTTTGTTGTAGATAAAGACCAAAACTTCTATTTTCTTGAGGTAAATACGAGATTACAAGTTGAGCATCCAGTAACAGAATTTATAACTGGAATAGACATAGTAGAAGAAATGATTAGAACTTCCTGTGGAGAAAAATTGAGATTCAATCAGGATGATATTAAACTTACTGGTTCTGCAATAGAAAGTAGAATTTGTGCTGAAGACCCATCAAAGAAATTTTTTCCTTCCAGCGGAAGAATCAAATATTACGACAAACCAGATGAAAATGGTCATGTAAGAATAGATGATGGAGTAGCTAGCGGTTCAGAAATCAGCATGTTCTACGACTCAATGATTGCAAAAATTATAACCTATGGAAAAGATAGAATAGAAGCAATCAGCAGAATGCAAAAAGCATTGTCTGAATGTTATATAGAAGGAGTAACAAATAATATAGAATTTCTAGAATCCATTTTCCATCATCCAAACTTTATTGCAGCAAAACTCCACACAAGATTCATTCCAGACCATTATCCCAGTGGGTTTCAAGGCGATTTTATCACAGAGGAATATATTAAAATATTTATTTTTGCTGCACTGTATGTTCATTTAGAAAATGAAGAAAGGTACTATCACGAAGCAGTAAATGAAACAACTCAGGTGTCATTTCAGTGCGTGACACTGGAATCTAGTAAAAAAGAAGGGGCACCAGTGTCAGCTACTCGGATGATACCTTATGGCATTGAAACAACAGATGACCATGCAAGAGATTTAGTCATAGTGAAAATAAATGACAATGAGTACTCCATAAATGCAAAATACCAAGATAATATATTAACAACAGTATATAACCACAATAAATACTCCGTGGTAGGTAGGTGGAAATCAAGTTATAGATTGCTACATATCATAATTAATGGCGATACCAACATAGCACTTAAAATAGAAAGGCAAGGCAGCAAATACTTTATAAGACACGCAGGTATGAAAGCTAAATGTTGTGTATTGAAACCTCATGTAGCTAAACTAAGCAAATTAATGCTAAACAACAAAACAGAAGGGATTTCAGTAGACACTGTGAAATCTCCAATATCTGGTTTATTAGTTAAATTACACGTAAATGCTGGAGATCAGGTAGAAATAGGACAACCTCTCTTTGTTGTGGAGGCAATGAAAATGGAAAATATCATATGTGCTGAATCAGAAATGGTGATAAAAAATATCCATGTTACAGAGGGGAAAAATGTACAGGCTGGTGATTTGGTATTAGATCTGCTTTCTTAAATAACACAAGAAATATAAACCTGACCCAAATAAGATAAATGAAAACATTTGATGGGCTATGGCAATGGCCATTGGTATATGCAGCAACAAAGTGACTACTCCTAAAATTACCTGAATAATGACGGAGAGTAGCATAATATATGCTGGTTTTACACTAGCATTTTTTATTGTGAGTATTGCTGTCAGAACTAATATCAGCAATGCCAATGCCCGGTGTATGAATTGCACTGTTACTCTATTTTCAAAGATATTGAGCCATGTAGGCTGTAAGAAAAATAAATCTTCTGGAACAATTTGTCCATCCATCAGTGGAAAGGTATTGTAAATTAAACCAGCATTTAGCCCTGCAACAAATGCACCGAAGATTATTTGTACTGTCACTAGGATTAAAATTATCCATATGTAACATGTACTAACCTTAAGTTTAGTTTGCCTTGGTTTGATTTGGTAATCAAAAAATTGATACGACAATAATGCAAAGATAACCAACGCAAGCAGTAAGTGAAGTGCAAGCTTATAGTGACTAACATGAGGATTGACTACCAAACCGCTTTTTACCATATACCAACCAGCAAAAGCTTGTAAAATTCCAAATAATAGTGCTGTAGATAACCTTATTACTGCATTTTTAGGTATTCTTTTTTTTAGTGTAAAGTATATAAATGGTAAGATAAAAACTAAACCTGTCAGCCTTGCAATTAACCTGTGCACATATTCTATTAAGTATATGGTGCGAAACTCTTCCATACTCATACCATAATTAAATGCTTTATATTCAGGTGTAGCTTCATATTTTGATTTTTCTTTTAGCCAGTCTTGTTCACTCAGCGGTGGCAATGTTCCGGTAATTGGTTTCCATTCCGTGATTGACAATCCTGCTTTTGAAAGTCTGGTAAACCCACCAATTCCCACCATGCAAATCACCATGAGAGAGCAGAGAAAAAGCCAAATAGCTACAGGTTTTGCTTCCATAATCCATGCTGAGTTTTATTCCATTGCTGAGGGTGAATAACAAATTCCCACAAAGCGAGAAAAGCTGCAACGCTATGTAGTAGACTATAGACGGGAAAAAATATTGATACTATATAAAAATAAAAAGGCATTTTTTGTTGTCTGATAGCTATTATCAAAAAAATCAAGTTAATACCGTATACTATTATAAAATAATATAAGAATAATTCATTCAAAATTTGAGTCAGCACCAATGAAAGTAACAAAAAAGGAGTCGTGAAAAAAATATAAAAGCTGAGGAACCAACAAAAAGGTTTAATAGCAAAACTCCCTTAAGCCCAGTGTGCTTAAAAAGTAATTTTATATTTTTTAAATGAACGATATAAGTTTGCATATAACCTTTAATCCAGCGTGCTCTTTGTTTGATCCACGCAAACACAGTAGTTGGTGATTCTTCCAATGTTTCTGAATCAATAATCCTGGTTTTATATCCCATTTGCGCAAGTCTCAAACCAAGGTCAGCGTCTTCAGTGACATTGTAAGCATCCCAAAAAAGCACTTTCTTTAAAATTTCCACTGAAAAATGGTTACTGCTACCGCCCAAAGGTATTGGCATGTTCATTTTTTGAAATCCAGGCAAAAAATATTGAAACCAGTTCATATACTCGAGAGAAAAGAATTTTGTAAGAAAATTGCAACCAAAGTTATAGTAATTTAATTTCGCCTGTACACAAGCCAACTTTTCGTCGCCCTTATTAAATTCAATTAGTGCTTTTTTTAACTGCAACGGATCTGGCTTGTCATCTGCATCATATATTACCACATACTTTCCTCTAGCAAAGCTCGTAGCATAATTGCATGACTTAGCTTTTGTTCTAGGCAGAGAATGAGGCACTTTTATTACTTCAAAATACTGTGGTAAAGTGCATTTTTCTATAGCTGCCAACATTTCTTGATCATCGCTCTCTATCACAAGCTTTACATCTAATTTTGATTTTGGATAATCCAAACTTTCAATGCTCTTAATCAATTGCTTTATAACCGCATTCTCTTTAAAAGCAGGCAATAAAATAGTATATATAGGTTCATTCATCTTATCATAATCTGCTTTTTGGTTAGAAATTTTACGCAAGCCAAAAATTTTAGTTACAAATTTGAATAAAGAACTAGAACATCCGATTATAAATATCAACACCAAAGCAAAATATGCATATTTTTTGTCAGTGTTAAAGTCGAAATCATAACAAAGAAAGAGGAAAAAAAGATTGAACTGAGCCTAATGCTTTTAGCTGAAAAATTAGGATTCTTACAATATAAGTAGTTACTTGCGAATTCTGAAATACCAAAGTGTGAGTTAAGAAGATTTAAAATCTGTTTGCTATCTACTTTTATCAATACATATTCAATACCGTAATGAGATTCGACCCAAAGGTTGATATCTTGGCTTATGTCTTCAACCATAAAAAAGTAGTATCATTTAATTTTTGCCAAGGAATTATATTAAACCTATAGTAGAAAAGTTTCTCTTGTTCTTTGCATAAACTAGAATCAAATTTAATTTTTTCTACATTATCAGTTTGAAGTACAGGCATTAAACTTAATGCAACTTTTTGCTCAAGTCACGTGAAAACGAAGATATAACCTCACTACTACGCTTATCATCTTTACGTTCATGCATTATTTTTTTTACAGCATCAGCAGCTATACTCGCTGTGTTAGCTTGTAAATCCCCAAGAGCTTTTTCAACTTGGTCAGTAACTTTCTTCAAATTAGAATGGGAATTTTCATCTAACGTTTGATCGAGTTGCTGTCTATTATGCTTAATAATACTATTAGCCTTATCAAGTGCTTCATTCATCATTTTGTTAACTTCTGCATCTAATTTTTTGTATTTTTCAGAAGATTTTTTGTAATACTCCAACATATCTTTTCTGAATTTTTCAGTTTCTTCACTTGAAAACTTGCTTTTGTTACGTTTATTGTTAAGCGCGTTTTTTATTACCTTCCTTAGCAATTTATATGAGAGGATAAAACCTACTAAAAAAGCAAGGCTTATAACTAGTAATGTAGACATAAAAACCCTAAAATTCTTTGGATACCAAATCAGCAACAAATTCCTCTTCAATCTCAGAATTAGTTAACTTAGTATAGTAAATCAAAGCAATACTAGTAGCCATTTGTTTTAATTCACTAATATACTTAGATTTAAATTGTACTACCTTTTCTTCAACAAGTTTAATCATCTTCTTGTCTTCCTCTTCCAATATATCCTTAACATTCGCTCTCATTTCTTCTACTTGAGCAAATGCATCATCTATGATTTTTTTTGCCCGTACTCTAGCTTGATTTAAAGCTGCATTATACTTGGCAATTTGCTCTTCTGTAAGTCTTAAAAGGTGAATAGAACTATTAAATGAATCTAACACTTCTTTACTTCTAGTGCTTATTATTTCATCTAACTTCGGTAAAAACAAACAACTCACTACAAAAAAAAGTGAAGAGAAAAAAATTAAAAACCAAAAAATTTGAGAAGAGAAAGTTGAAATATCAAGCTGTGGCATCTGTTAAGCAGCAAATATTAATAACATTGCAAGTACAAACGCAAGCAACCCCATGATTTCAACCATGGCAGCACCAATATAAACGTAACTTTTCATTTTACCTTCTGACTCAGGATTTCTCGCAATCCCATTTAACATAGCAGAGAAGATATTAGCTATACCTAAACCAGCACCGAGCATTCCAAATACAGCCAAACCAATTGCTATAAATTTTAAAGCCACTAAATCCATATATTACCTTTAACTATTTCTTTATAATATAATTGTAAAATATTCTGCAAGGAAGTCAATTACTTTACTGCATCTGACAAATATACACATGTTAATATAGTAAATATATAAGCTTGCAAAACTGCAACAAATACTTCAAATCCTATTAGTGCAATTATAAACAAAAAAGGTGCAGGTGTAAAAAATATGTTCATATTTATGACGAATCCTGCTATCACTTTGATGATTGTATGACCCGCAATCATATTTGCTGCAAGCCTTATTGATAAACTAATCGGTCTTACTAAATAAGCAAATAATTTAATAATGATGATTATAGGTGCAAGCCACGAAGGAGTTCCTTTTGGTAGCAATATGCGTAAAAATTCTACTCCTCTTTCTTTAAACCCAACAATCGTTATATAAGTAAAAACCACCATTGATAAAGCGAAGGTAACTATCACATGACTTGTAACTGTGAAACTATAAGGAAGAACACCAACTAAATTACACGATAAAATGAAAATAAATACTGTAAATATCAAAGGAATGTGCTCCAAACCTTTGCTTCCAGTGTTACTTTCTATTATTGAAACAACAAAATCATATACATATTCAACTGCAGCTTGCAAATATCCTGGTATTACTGCACCTTTTCTTATTCCAAGGAGCAAAAACAGTACCATTAATATCACCGAGATCATCATAAAAAGAGATGAGTTGGTAAAGTTTATGTCATACCCAAATAATTTTGGTAGTTCTATTATTGTATATACTTTAAATTGTTCTAGCGGATTTAACGCCATTTTGACCCTGTATACTTAAACTGCAGCAGTAAATAAAGTATAAATTTTATAGAATAAAGTCAAGAATTAATATAAGGAGCTCTGTATTATTATAGCATTAACATATTAACAAAATATACAATTAAAATGCAAATTATAGTCAGCTACCAATCTTATTCTAAATTCTTGACTTAACATCTTATTTTAACTATAATTTAATTTTAATATGAGGCAATTATAAACGAAATAGATTTTACTAATCCACCTTTAAATTTAGAACAGGAATGTGGTAACGGGTACATCAAGTTTACAGATTATTCTTCTAACTCAGACACTGGTCTTTTCCACATGGCAGGTGAAATGCTAAATGAAAGCCATGATGTTATAGGAAATTTCACTGGTGATGCTTACATTTATAATTTCCATATAGATGATCACAATATGAACATTCAACTCTGCATGGAAATGGACTGCAAAGGTGATATAAAGAAAATTCTTTCTTTGTAGAAAGAGTAGGCTTCTCTGTTGTTTCTTGCAATATAGAAGCCACTTATTACAACAAACTTTAAAAACATCACATTTTACATTACAATGAATTTTTGTTTCTTGTTAGATAGATGAAATTCACATTATCTTGGTTATTAGAGTACTTAGAAACCAATGCTAGTTTAGAGGAAATTACTGATAAATTAACTCACATAGGGTTGGAAGTAGAGAATGTGATCGACAATTCCAGATTGGCCGGGTTTGTTGTTGCAGAAGTATTAGAAGTCGCACCTCATCCAAATGCTGATAAATTAAAATTATGTAAAGTAAATGATGGAAGTAAAGTTCTGCAGATAGTCTGCGGAGCAAAAAATGTTAAAGAAGGCATGAAGACTGTACTTGCATCTCTTGGTAGCACATTGCCAGAAAGTGATTTCACTATTAAGTCTATGAAAATACGAGGAGTGCTAAGTGAAGGGATGCTCTGCTCTGCTCTCGAACTTGCGATAACTCAAGAGGAAAGTGAAGGAATAATTGAGCTTTCTGCCGATTATAAAATAGGGGACAAATTTTTCAATTGTGATTCTGTGATTGATATAAATGTTACTCCAAACCGTGGGGATTGCTTAGGCGTCTACGGAATAGCACGTGATCTAGCAGCAACTGGAATTGGGATACTCAAGACTTTAAGCGTTCCACAACTTGCCTGCTCTATAAATTCACCAGTAAACGTCAAAGTTACTGACGGGGAGAGCTTTATTAGTGGAATATACATTGCCAATGTAAAAAATAAAGAAAGCCCAAAGTGGCTAAAAGATAAATTGCAATCGATAGGAATGCGCTCCATTTCTGCAATAGTTGATATTACTAATTACATTATGATATCTTTCGGGCGCCCGATGCACGCGTATGATGCAAAAAAAATAGAAGGAGAGCTCATAGTACGCAAAGCAAATGACGAAGAAAAATTTATTGGTTTAAATGATAAAGAGTACTTATTAAACAAAGACATAAGCGTTATTTCTGATAATAAAAATGTTCATGCAATTGCTGGAATTATGGGCAGTAAGTACAGTGAATGCACTCTTGAGACTACTGATATCTTTTTAGAGTCTGCTTGGTTTGACCCCATCTCTATCACTAAATCTTCAAGGCAGCTCAGCATCTCCACAGACTCAAGTTACAGGTTTACACGCTCAGTTGATCATGGATTCATTCTTGATGGGCTGAATCTTGTAGCCCAGGTGATTTTGGAGTTATGTGGTGGAGAAATCTCAAGCGTATTGTCTGCTGGCAATCTGAATAAGGCTGATACCAAGATAAATTTTGATTATCAAGATGCAAACAAACTTGGAAGTGTATCTGCATCACCTAATGAGCTATTCGATATTTTAACAAAGCTAGGGTTTAGTATCGATAAAAAAACCGAAGGTAATTGGAATATACAAGTACCAAGCTGGAGACCGGACGTAACCATACCTGCTGACTTAGTTGAAGAGTCAGTAAGAATATACGGCTATGATAAAATAAAGGAAGAGCAACTAGAAGAAGACGTTACAGTAGAAGAAGAGACACAAGATGATTTGCGCATTTTAATGACAAGCAGAGGATTTCATGAAGTGATAACTTGGTCTTTTATGAGTGAATCAATAGCTGAAAAGTTTGGTTACTTGAATAAGTTATTCATTATCGATAATCCATTTAATAATAACTTCAATATAATGAGGCCAAGTGTCATACCAAATTTGTTGCAAGTCACTGCAGATAATATTGCTCACGGGATATCTGATCTCGCAATTTTTGAAATTGGACCAATTTATAATGGTGAGGCTCAGTCTAAGTACGTTTTAAGTGGAATTAGATCAGGAAATAATTCGCCGAAAAACCACTATAACACTGATAGAAAAATAGATATTTTTGACGCAAAGGCTGACCTCATAACAGCTTTGGAACTTTTTAATGTCAATTGTGATAATTTAGCAATAGAGAGAGCAGAAAAAGAATATTATCACCCAGGAAAATCAGGCTCCTTATCTTTTAGAAGTAAAATAGTTGGTTATTTTGGAGAATTGCATCCGAGTATATTGGATTTTTTTAACATCAAACAAAAAATTGTAGGCTTTGAGTTGATATTAGAAAATATCGAAAATTTACCTATAAGTAGAAAAAAATTTATCGATTATAAATATCAAAGTGTAAAACGCGACTTTGCATTTATTGTAAATAAAGATGTAGCAGCAGGCAGTATAATCAATATGGTGAAAAAAAGCTCAGAGCTCATCACAGAAGTTTTGATATTTGATGTATATCATGGAAACAATATAGAATCGAATAAGATGTCTATAGCATTTTCAGTTACTTTCTGCTCTCCAACTCACACTTTAACTGAAGAGGAAATCCAAAAAGAATCAAATATGATAGTCAACTTAGTGTGTGAAAATACTGAAGGAACTTTGAGAGCTCATTATTAAGCCGTAATCGCCGTTTCCTGATTTTGCTGTGTCACGTTTACTTCATCCAATTTATTCCCTATCTTGAATTCAATATCCTTGAAAAACCTATCCCACATTCCATGCAAATGCTCTTCTACTTTAGGCCATACATCATTTTTAAATGTCGCTCCATCATCAGAAAATAAATTACCCAAAAAAACTCCTACTTCCTCATAACTTGATTGAAAATGTTGAAGAAATGTCTCTACTTCCTTATGAGTATCATGTGCCACACTCAATGCTTTCCCTTCTGTGCTATTATCTTTGTTTACAGTAGCTGACCATCCAATCACATTATAATTAAAACCAACTTTGAGAGAGTTCCAAATCCTCCACAAACCACTCTCATTATCTTTTGGTACATTATTTATTATAAGATTTGCTAATCTATCTACTAGAGGAGACAATAAATCTTGACAAAAGTGTTTGATATTATTTTTTATTTTAATAATAGGAGTTTTTATGCACTTTTCTGCCAAGTAGTACTCAAGTTCCGCTTCCTCTAATAACTTCTTAATTTCTTCTTCATCAAAAGTTTTATGCTTGAATGCTTTCAGTAAATCATCTTCTATTATTGCAAATTTTATTTTTTCACGAGATTCTAGTTCTTCTCTATAATCATTTTTTGTTTTTTTATTTATCAACAATCCTTCTTTTTCTAATTCTAACTGTTTTAATGCTTTTAGAATTTCTTGGTTATTTTGCAAGTGCTTCTCTATTAATTTTGTACTTGGATGCTTTTCTCCTTTTCTCTTTCGCTCATCTTCTAAGTACTTATTTAAATCCTCACTTTCTTCTATTACTTCTCTTAACGATATAGGTTGATCTAAGCATTCTGCAATTTTCACTCGGTGCACATTAATCCTCTGTACTAAATCCGGCTCCTTTTCCTCTAACAGCTTACATGAATTCTCTATACCCTTTGCTTGACTTTTAAACAAATCTTGCGTTTTACGTTTCGTTATTTCTAAATACATCTTTGCTATAAAATCATTCACTTCATCTAAAGCTTCTTTTAAACTTTTCTTGCTAGAATGATGTTTTATCTTCTTTTCTAAACTTTGAAACTGATCTATTAAGCTAAGCATGCCTAATCGACCCAACTCACCCTTTGCTTTTTTCATTACTGATTTTATTAGCTTTTGCTCAACTTCTTGATCATTATACTCGAACTTAAAAAGATCCTCTAATTTCCTTTTTAAATCATCATTTATTGAGTTATTTCCCTCTTTATCATCAGACATTTTTTCTAATTCTTGACGTACACTGTGATACCTTTCATGCCCTGCCTTTCTTAAATTCTCAATCTCTTTTTTAGCACTATTTAGAGCTGTTCCTGTTTCTTCACGATACTTCTCTTTATAAACATCAATGATTGTCCTCTTAGCTATTTTCCCTTCTTCTTTAAGCCGTTCCCATTCTGCTTTAAATACAGGAAATTCACTATCTTCTAAGATATCTGGTGCTTTTGCTCCTGCTTCTCTCAGATCTTTTATTATCATCTCTTTCTCATTTGGTAATTCCTTACCTTGACTTTCTAATTTCTGTTTCACTAAAGTATTTTTTAGCCCATCCTCCAGTGAAAAATCTTCTCCCCGTCTATTTTGCTGAAACTTAATTGCTTGTATGAAGGCAACTTGATAAGCATTTTCTATCAAATGAGTTGTCAATTGATGGCCTATACTATCTACAACTTTCAGCCTGAATTCGTTCAACAATTCCTTCAGTTTATCATATGTAATCTCTTTCTTTTCTAGCTTCATCAGCTCTTCCATAGTTTTTGCAAATTCTTGAATTGAAGTTGCAAGCACATTCTTAACTTCATTATGCAAGGGCTTAAGACCATTTTTTAAATTGATGTTAGTTGACAATTTTAGCATGGTATTATGCTCTGAATCTCGTGTCACATTAAACCACTTATTATCTTCATTCTCGCATAAATCTTTAAGTAATTGTTTAAATTGTGGTGGAAACTTTATTTCCATATCATATTCAATGCTTGGCTCAGGAACTTCTGTTTCACGAAAAGATACCTCAATATTTTGGTGCTTATTAGAATACTGCCCCGTACTTATTTTAAGAACAGTAACTAAAGAATGGACTAACTCTCTATTTAAAAGATAAAAAGTAGCCAAAGCAACTGTTGTAGGAATAACTAAGGCTGTTAGCACAGCCACATTAACAAAAATTGCTATTGCAGCAAGAACGCCATATGCCAGTCTTTTTGGTACACTTGCCTCACTCTTTTGTGTCTTATCTTCTCCTACACCTTCTTGTGTCTTACTGTTTATTCTCAATCTATTGTATATGACCAATCCCAGTGCAGTAAAAGCAATATAAGAAAGCATTAAAACTGACAGAGCTAAATTTAATACTTTCTTCTCTGGACAAGCTCTGTTTATTTCCTTAAATATTTCACTTGACATATTATACCAGGAAGTAAAAAACTCAGAATTATAATCTTTATAATGAAATATACTGAGTGGAACATTAAAAGCAGCTATTTGTTTAATTAACCAATCCTGCTTACTTACAGCATCAAAAAACTCTTCTTCCTCTTCCAAAGCAACATTGGAAATAGATTCTACTTTACCTAAACCATCACTATTGTTATTTAAATCAATAACTTCTCTATGACCATCTGCAACAACTTGATTCATATCACCACCCTACTTAAAGCAATTTAAGTATAGCATAAATATTACTAACTTTGTAACTTTATTAACTTAATACCAACTGTCAAACCTTGGTATTCCTTAGAATAGAGATCGGCCTCGATCTCTTTATTAGTGTCCAAAGATAAGGCAAGGGTCTGATCTTTTATATATTCAACCCACGTATTTATTGCTTCCTTAATTTTCTCATCTTCTGTTTTTATTGTTACTCTAATTCTATCTGATATATGAAAATCAGCTTGTTTTCTAGTTTCTTGAATAAGCCTCACAATACCTCTTGCCAGCCCTTCTAGAATTAGTTCATTATTTAATTCAGTATTTAGAATAACAACTCCTTTGTTATTATCAAACACAGCAGAATATTCACTGTTTGCTTTTAATAATAGTTCATATTCACCTTTTTCCATAGTATAGCTCTCTGTTTCATCTCCCAAAAATATCTGTTCGTTTTCAACTTGCTTCCACTTTCCTTCCTTAACGTATTGAACTAGTTTCTTGATTTTGTCTGGAACTTTTCTTCCAAGCACAGGAAAATTTAATTTTAACTCTAGTGATGCAACCTCTTTCAATTCACTTACTATTTCTAGTGCTTTTACATTCACCTCATCTCTTACCATCTCTTGATATTCATCTTCAAGAAAATTGCAGGAAGACTTATGATAAATAGTCATGCTACCAAGTGGCTGCCTTATACGTATGTTAAACATGTTTCTAATAGAGAGTGCAGCATTACATATTTCCCTTACCAAATCCATCTTGGCAATGAGTTCACTATTATATCTATCTAATTGTGGAAAATCAGCCAAATGAACAGATGTTTCCTTATACTTCAGCCCCTGCCATATAGTCTCCGTTATAAGTGGCAACAAAGGAGCTGCAGCCCGTAGTATGTAATAAAAAACTGTGTATAGAACATTATAAGCGTCGGTTTTATCTTGATCTAAGTCACTTTTCCAAAAACGCTCGCGACTGCGACGAATATACCAATTATTTAGCACTTCAAAAAAATCTGTCAAGATTTTGCAAGCTTCCTGAGAGTTATAGTTGTTCATAGAAGCTCGCATACCTTCCACAGCTTCAAAACATTTTGAAATCATGTAGCAATCAATAGTATTCTGATAATCCCTACAAATCTCAGCTTTAATTCCATCTGCATTTGCATACATAGTAAAAAAGTGATAACTGTTCCAAATAGGTTTTATTACGTTTTTCAGAACATCACGCACTAAATTTCCTTCTTTGTCGAGTAGTAAATTACCACCGCAGACAATGGAACCAGACAGCATAAGAAAACGCAGCGCATCAGAACCATATTTGTCAAACACTTCCATTGGGTCCGCATAATTATTCAGACGTTTGGATAATTTCTGCCCTTTCACATCAAGAACCACACCGTGGCATATGCAGTTCTTAAATGGCTCACTGTCAAATAAAGCAGTGGAAAGCACAAAAAGCGTATAGAACCATCCTCTTGTTTGTGCTATATATTCAGTGATAAAATCCGCAGGGAAATTTTTCTCGAACCATTCTTTATTTTCAAACGGATAGTGAACTTGCGCGAACGGCATCGAGCCAGACTCAAACCAACAATCAAACACATCAGGCACACGACGCATAACTGATTTTCCTGTTGGATCATCAGGATTTGGTCTCGTCAAAGTATCGATAAACGGTCTGTGCAAGTCATCTATCTTAACATTAAAGTCTCGCTCTAGTTCTGCTATTGAGCCATACACATCCACTCTTGGATATTTTGCATCGTCTGATTTCCACACAGGAATTGGAGTACCCCAGAATCGATTGCGTGAAATAGACCAGTCGTGCGCTCCTTCAAGCCATTTTCCAAATTGACCATCTCTTATATGATTTGGCATCCAATTAACTCTCTTATTTAGCTCTGTCATTCTTCCCTTAAACTTTGTCACAGCAACATACCAAGAAGGCATAGTGCGGTAGATTAAAGGAGTGTCAGTTCTCCAGCAGTGTGGATAATTGTGAATATATTGCTCAGTTTTAAACCAGCTCCCCTGCCTTTTTAATTTCTTGATTACTGTATCATTGGCATCAAAAACATGAACTCCTGCCAAATCTGAAACTTCAGTAGTAAATTTTCCAGCGTTATCAACTGGACAAACAGCTCGAATATCATGGCTTTGGCAAAGGTAAAAATCTTCTTCACCAAATCCAGGAGCAGTGTGCACAACACCAGTACCATCTTCTCCTGTAACATAATCAGCAATGAAAACACGGAACGCATTCTTTGTATCTTTAAAGTAATCAAACAGTGGTTTATAGGAAAGACCTGCAAGATCACTCGCTTTAAGTTTTGTATTACAGTTTTCATATTGAATATTGCTTTGTTCACAGTGGCTGACAAATTTCTCTAAATAACTTTCAGCAAAGATGCAGACTTCACCATTTACTAACACCATACAATACTCAATATCCTCCCCTACTGCCAGTGCAAGATTGCTCGGCAACGTCCAAGGCGTTGTAGTCCAAGCAAGTAATCTACATTTTTGTTTAAATTGCTTTGGATTTTCTAAAAGTTCAAAAGCAACAGTTACAGCTTTGCTAATTTTTTCTCTATATGCATTATCAAGCCTTGTTTCAAAATTAGAGAGTGGAGTTTCGCACGCCCAGCTATAGGGAACAACGCGTATTGATTCATACACCAGACCTTTATCATAAAGCTGCTTAAATGCCCACATGACCGACTCCATGAATGACTTATCCATAGTCTTATAGTCATTGTGAAAATCTACCCATCTTGCTTGTCTATTTACATACTTCTCCCATTCTGATGAAAATTTCATCACAGAAGTACGGCAATGACTATTGAATTTTTCAATGCCAAATTTCTCTATCTCAGTTCTACCAGATATTCTAAGTTCCTTTTCCGCGCCCATCTCAGCCGGTAGCCCATGGCAATCCCAACCAAATCTGCGTTCAACCCTTTTTTGCAGCATAGTTTGATATCTTGCAAATGCATCTTTTATAAAACCAGTAAGCAAGTGTCCGTAATGCGGAAGTCCATTTGCAAACGGAGGCCCATCATAAAATACAAAACAATGATCCTTGGAACGTTTCTCGACTGACTGCTCAAAAATTTTATTTTCCTGCCAAAATTTTATGATTTCCTTTTCTAGCAATGAAAAATCAGGACTGCTGCTTGTATCAGGATAATACTTCATATTCATTTTAACTGGATAAAATCAAAGAATATAGAGCTTTCCAGAAAATTACAAATCCAAAAACTCTGTTTCTATAAACATTGATAGGTGTTGACATTATTATACAGCATATTAATAAATCAGACTTATTTACTTAAGTTAAAGATGAATAAAGACAATAACAGTTGGCCTTATCAGAAATTTCACGATGCTAACAAAAATAATAGTAAAAGCAGCGTTATTTGGAGATCGCTTTCTTATGAATATAATAATTCTGGAAAGGTTGAAAAAGTACACTATCAGTGGGAAAAGAAAAAAAATCCCGCAAATCTATTATATCAAGTCTCATATGATTGCGTAACAGAGAGTTGTAGTCCTTTAAGGATTAAATCTAGATAGCTTATAAACTTATAAAAACACACAAAGTGCTTCTACATGAGACCATGGGAACACTTTTCTCTAATTAGGCAGCGCATCCCAACAAACTATTTTGCCGAGCTTCCAATATCCTTACATTTACTATTTTATCTTTGTATTTATCGTCAGGATCATCAACGCATACTGATTGCATGTATGGGCTTTTACCAATAATTTGATTTTGGTGTTTACCTTTTTTATCACCGAATAGAACAGGAATAGTTTTTCCTATCATACTCTGATTAAATTCAAGTTGTTGCTTGCTAATTAATTCCTGTAAACGAAGAAGACGCTCTGTTTTAACCTCTTCTGGTACTTGATCTTTTCTTTCCGCCCCTGGCGTTCCTGGCCTTGGGCTATATTTAAAACTATAAGCCTGAGCGTACTTTACTTTTTCTACTAACTTCATAGTTTCCTCAAAATCTTTTTCAGTTTCTCCAGGAAAACCAACAATAAAATCAGAAGAAAATTCGATTTCAGGTTTCAATTTGCGAAATCTGTCTATTATTTCCAAATACTCCTCTGCAGTGTGTTTCCTGTTCATTGCATGCAATATTTTATTCGAACCTGACTGCACAGGTAGGTGAACAAACGGCATGAGTTTTGATTCCTCCGCATGTACCAAGTAGAGAGATTCGTGCATATCTCTTGGATGAGAAGTTGTGTAGCGTATTCTTTCTAGCTTTTCAATTTTAGCAATGTGACTAATTAATTTTCCTAAATCCCACACCTCTCCTTCGCACTCTCCATGATAAGCATTAACATTTTGACCGAGCAAATTGATTTCCCTTGCCCCATTTGCAACTAACTTCAATGTTTCACGGAATATTTCATTTACTGGTCGTGAATACTCAGCCCCGCGTGTATATGGTACCACACAAAACGTACAAAATTTATCACAACCTTCTTGTATGGCAAGAAACGCAGAAGACCCCTGGCTATTGCCATAGCATTCATCTGGCAATTTATCAAACTTCGCAACTTCTGGAAAATCAGTATTTATTACATGACCTTTACTTCTGCTTGCTTTGACTATCAGCTCCGGCAAAACAGCGATACTCTGCGGACCAACAACAATATCAACAAAAGGAGCCCTTCTGAACACTTCTTCTCCCTCTGCTTGCGCTACACATCCAGCCACCACTATGGTCATTTCCTTATTTTTTTGTGATGAATGGATTCTTCCAAGCTCTGAGTAAAGCTTTTCTGCTGCCTTTTCTCTAATATGACAAGTATTTAATATCACCAAATCAGCTTGTTCTGCATCACTAACAACGTTGAACCCTAAAGGCTTAACTATATTCTCCATTAAAATGGAGTCATAAACGTTCATCTGACAGCCGTAAGTTTTAATATATAGGCCTTTCATATTTAAAATTCTTCACACAAATTCTAGCAAATTATACGAAAAACTGAATTCTAGTACAACAGCCAATAAAGATTGCTTGACAAACCTTCTCGCTTTCCTTACTCTAACAGTAGAGGTATTTTAAGAGCTCAAAAATCTATCTTCGTCTGCAGACTTTTCAGTCAATTTTTCAACAAAAAACGTAGTGTATCTTCTTCAGCACGTGTTCAAATTCTGTTGTATGTGCGCTGCATTTTCTTTCTAATCTTTCAGGAGGATTTTATGTCCAGAATTCCAGATACTTAACCTTTATTCTTAAGCTAAAAACCGATTGGTACCTATGGTTTTTATAAAGAAAGTGCAAAAAATACTTTAAAGAATATGAAATAAAGGTAGAAAAGGTTTGAGTAACCAAAAACTGTTTCCAGGCATAAATTTGTTATGTATACCAAAAAGTAATTACACTAATATAATATTCACACTTATATGCTAATATAGATATAATACTAATTAAAGAGCATGTTATGCAAGAAGAAGTATCAGATTTTACAGATGCTCTTTGTCAAAATAAATGTGATTCCTTTCGAGTGACACTCTCCTATATCTTTCTTTAGGTTATACAGAAGTCTAACACAATTATAGAACAAGCGTAAAAGTTCTGGTAAAGTAGTTTTATTTACAAAAAATATGCTACTTGATATTGAAAAACGCAGCATAACAAATGCACTGTGGAAGTTACAAGAAGCAGATCAAAGGGAGATTTTTACTCTTATACAGAGATTTGAGTTGCCAGAAATATTAGCAAGAATATTAGTTGCTCGTGGTGTTAACATAGAAAATGCACATGACTTCTTACACCCACTAATCAGATCGCTATTACCAGATCCCTTTCACCTCCTTGATATGGATAAAGCTGTTTCTCACATAATAAAAGCAATAAACAATAATGAGAATATTGCAATATTTGGTGATTACGATGTTGATGGTGCAACGTCATCAGCATTGATTAATAGGTACCTAAGAGCGATTGGGACACACTCTATAATCTATATTCCAGATCGTGTTGATGAGGGCTATGGATTGAACACAGATGCTTTATTACAACTTAAAAAGAATGGTATTGATTTATGTATTTCTGTTGATTGCGGTACGCTTGCATATCAACCAATAGAAGATGCAAAAGTCTTTGGACTTGATATTATAGTTGTCGACCATCACCTTGGAACAGAAAAATTACCAAGTGCTGTAGCAGTTGTTAATCCCAACCGCCTTGATGAGAGCTCTCCTTATAATAACTTAGCAGCAGTTGGAGTGTCATTTCTGCTAATTGTTGCTCTTAACAGAAGCCTACGTGAGCAAGGATTTTTTACCAACAAAAAAGAACCAGATTTATTTGATCTACTGGATTTGGTTGCTCTTGGAACTGTCTGTGATGTTATGCAGATTACAGGCCTAAATAGGGCTTTTGTTTTACAAGGATTAAAAGTTATGTCAGCAAGAAAAAATGTTGGCTTACGTGTTTTGTTTGACGCTTTGGGAATCCTTGAAAAACCAAGTGTTTCGCGATTAGGGTTTAGTATTGGGCCATGTATAAATGCCGGAGGAAGAATTGGAGAAGCATCGCTCGGTGCAAGGTTGCTTTCCACCGATGATGATGATGCACATTCAATCGCGCTAAAACTAATAGATTTGAATAATGCAAGAAAAATGCTAGAAAATGAGGCTATTTTGGAAGCTACAACACAAGCGGAAAATTTTGCCCACTTAGGTGTAAATTTTATAATGGTAAGTGGTAATTGGCACCAGGGAATAATTGGTATCATTGCATCAAGACTAAAAGAGCAGTTTCACTTACCAACGATAGTGATATCTTTAAACAATGGAATAGGAAAAGCAAGCTGCAGGTCAATTTCTGGGATAGATATTGGCGCTGCGGTTCTTTCTGCAAAATTTACCAACCTAATCATTGAAGGTGGTGGTCACAGTATGGCAGCAGGATTTTCGATTGAGGAAGGTAAAATAAGTGATCTATATGATTTTTTTACTGAAAGATTTGCAAACTCTACAAATGACAAAATCATAAAAGCCGATGGCATAGTAACAGCTAAAGCAATAAACTTATCCTTGTGGAATCAATTGCAACGCTTAGAGCCATTTGGTGTTGGCAATCCTGAACCGAGATTCATCATTCAAGGGGCAAAGATAAGAAAGCCGGAAGTTATAGGAGTTGACCATATAAAATGTTTTATTGCTGACGATAATGTTATGGTCAAAGCTATTGCGTTTCGCTGTGCAAATACTGAGCTTGGCTCTGCTATTATGCAGGGTAATGTTAAAGCCATTTTGGGTAAAATCTCTATGAATTACTGGAATGGCAATGAATTTATACAATTTATGATAGAAGATGTCTTAACCATTAGTTAAGTTACTATTTTAAAATAATTACCTATCAATCTCACCAAAGACTATGTCGAGTGAACCGATAATTGCTGCAATGTCAGCAAGCATGTGTCCTTTTGCCATGAAATCTAAGGCCTGTAAATGCGCAAAGCCAGGCGCTCTTATTCGACATCTATAAGGTCTATTGGTACCATCTGAAACTATATATACTCCAAACTCACCTTTTGGCGCTTCAACAGCCACATATGCCTCACCTTCTGGCACATGATATCCTTCTGAATAAAGCTTAAAATGATGAATCATAGCCTCCATAGATTCTTTCATTTCTACTCTTGGCGGTGGAGAGATCTTTCTATCTTCAGTTTTTATTGGCCCTTCAGGCATTTTCTCTATGCATTGCTTCACCAAGCTAACAGACTGCCTAATCTCTGCCATTCTTACTAAATAACGATCATAACAGTCACCATTTTGGCCGATAGGTATATCAAAATCTAACTGATCATATATCTCATATGGCTGGCTTTTTCGCAAGTCCCAAGCAAGTCCAGCAGCACGGAGCATTGGTCCACTAAAGCCCCAATCAAGCGCCTGTTTTATTGATATTTCACTAATTCCTACAGTGCGTTGCTTCCATATCCTATTTTCTGTTAGAAGCTCATCAACATCATCTATATACTTTGGAAATTGCTCTATAAATTTTGCAATATCTTCAATCAAACCTTCTGGGATATCTGCTGCAAGTCCACCTGGCCTTATATAAGCTGCGTGAAATCTTGCACCTGAGGCCCTTTCATAGAACTCGAGTATTTTTTCTCTCTCTTCAAAGAGCCATAAAAGAGGAGTCATCGCCCCAACATCAAGTGCTTGGGAAGAGATATTTAGTAAATGATTTAGTATTCTTGTCAGCTCACAAAATAGAACACGCAAATATTTTGCCCTAATCGGAACTTCGCACTGCAATAATTTTTCTACACATAACGAATATGCATGCTCTTGTGACATTGGTGACACATAATCAAGGCGGTCAAAGTAAGGCAGAGCTTGAAGATATGTTTTATGTTCTATTAACTTCTCAGTGCCGCGATGCAAAAGTCCAATGTGGGGATCTGCCCTCTCGATCACTTCACCATCCATCTCTAAAACAAGACGTAACACCCCGTGTGCAGCTGGGTGCTGAGGGCCAAAGTTTAGCATCATTGTCTTTAGATCAGGCATGCTTGGTAGCTTAAGGTATTGGAATTGTATAGGGTAAAATGTGCTTAAAGTCAATAGGCTTCTTGTACAAGCTATAACTCATCGTTACAATAGAAAAACTCTCAAAAACTTCACCACTTCTTCATGATCTGATAGACAATGTTTATGTGTCACATACAATTATTGCACTTATGTTGATCAAGGCAGCGAAATTATGTATAGATAATTTTGATTGAGAAATAGTTTTTCTACTATATAAATTCTACTTTAGAGTAATCAAAATTAATGAAAGACAATAAATATAGTTTAGGTTTAAGGATCATTCATTGGTTAATGTCTGCTTTTATTATTGGCATGCTTTGTTCTGGGCTGTACATGAAAAGTTTGCCGATTAGCAATGAAATTAAATTCAGCATATACGCTGTTCATAAGGCTTGTGGTATCACCGTTCTTGGATTAATTATAGTACGTATATTTTTTCGCGTCTTTACTTATGTTCCGCCATTACCAGCCAATTTTTCTCGATTTGTAATCAATGCGAGCAAAACGATACACTTTGGTTTATATGCTTTGATGGTGCTAATGCCACTATCTGGTTATGTCATGTCTTCTGCTTCGAGCAAAGAGATCAAATATTTTTTCCATATCCCTTTATTAATTAACCATAATGAAGATCTAGCTAGTGCAGCTAATCAGTTACACTCGATACTTGCATATTTTATGATACTCTTTATAGCCTTGCATATAATTGGTGCTTTAAAACACACATTTATAGATAAACAAAACATTTTTAAACGTATGATATAGGTTATATGTTAAGTAGCCTCTGGAAAAAAGGAACAAATTTTCTCGGTAGTGAGTTTGCCATAACGGGTGGCGCTATGAGCTGGGTTTCAGAGAGAAATTTGGTTTCAGCAATCTCAAATGCTGGTGGATTTGGCGTGATTGCTTGCGGTGCAATGTTTCCAGACTTACTGAAAAAAGAAATCATAGAGACACAGAAATTAACTAACAAACCATTTGGTGTAAATCTAATTACTATGCACCCAAAGTTGAGTGAGTTGATAGATGTGTGCATTGAAACGAAAGTAAGCCATATAGTGCTTGCCGGTGGACTACCAACGAAGCCTAATATAGAAAAAATCAAGAGTGCGGGCATTGAAGTTATGTGTTTTGCACCAGCATTAAGCCTCGCGAAAAGGTTAGTAAAAATGGGAGTAGATGCGTTAATAATAGAAGGTATGGAAGCAGGAGGACATATCGGTCCTGTTAGCACTTCTGTTCTCGCACAAGAGATATTACCTCATTTTAAAAATGAGAAAACACCGGTGTTTGTTGCAGGTGGAATAGGAAGAGGCGAAATGATAGTGAACTACCTAGAAATGGGAGCAAGTGGCTGTCAAATAGGTACATTATTTGTCTGCACGAATGAGTCAATCGCTCACAAAAATTTTAAAGAAGTATTCATCAAATCAGCTGCGCGTAATGCTGTATCTTCTGTGCAGATTAGTGCTGATTTCCCTGCAATTCCAGTAAGGGCTATAGTTAACAAAGCAAGTGACGATTTTATGGAGCATCAAAGAGACATTATTGATAAATATCAAAATGGAGAAATCTCAAAAGAAGATGGGCAGCTTGAAATAGAAAAGTTCTGGGCTGGAGCTTTAAGAAGGGCAGTAATTGATGGAGATGTTGAAACAGGATCTTTAATGGCCGGTCAAAGTGTTGGCATGGTTGATAGAGAAAAGCCTGTAAAAGAAGTGATAGATATGTTAGTTCAACAGGCAAGCAATTATGTTGAAATGTAAAATCAGTAATCAGCAAAGAAAATAGTTAGCAAATTGCTATAATTATTCGCAATAAGGCATAACTGCCCAGTTTTAATGTAAAATTAACGCTAAAGAGGTATTCATACATTTTGTTATGTATGGAGAAATGTTATGCTAAGTCGTTTTGCAAAACATCAGAAGAGTGAAGATATTAATCAACAATTGTGCAATGCTATATACAAAAAGGTCACAAAAAAAACACATAATCATGGAAATCTAAAAAAGGGAGATGGAACTATCCCAAAATGCATAGAGTTGTTCAACAAAGGAGCTGATCCGAACATATTAATTAAATTAGAAAAATTACTGAGAGAGCAAGAAAAATATTATAATTATTACACCGAGAAATTTCTTCCAGAATTGAAAAAAGAAGTAATGGGATCAGAAGTCGGACTTCCAGTATTTAAGAATGAAATAGAACAATCACAAGGATCACCAACAAGAAGAGGGAAAACATTAAAAATAATTTCAGAGATTACTAAAAAGAGCAACAATAAAGATCATTCTAGTAGCACTATTCAAAATCAGAAAAGTCTTAGAAGTAATCAAGCAAATAGACAAAATAATACTATGGAACTATTTAACAAACAAATTCTTTCTGGTGAAGTTGAAATTCCCAAAAATTCAGGTATTAATCCTCTGGAAAAGGATTCTTTAGCTAAGGGTGTAAGTGGAAAAGGAACCCCTGGAATATATAATTCCTTAAGAAGTTCAGGTCGTTATGATGCTTCAACAATTCTTACATCAAAACAATCGCAAGCAAGAAAGAAGATCACACAATCACAATTGAATAGTCAATCTGATCTTTCGATTGATAGTAAAGATTTAAAAAATGAAAAGCCTAATATAACTGTGAATGCTGTAGAAGTGCCAAGTGGTGCAAATACTTCTAAACTCAGTAGTAGTAGTGATTTAGATAGTCGAATAAATTCATCTAGCTTGGCATCAAGTAGCAGAAGGAACAGCTTAACTTCAGTAACAAGCATTTCATCTGAGGAAAGTGTACACTTAAAATTAAACCCTACTGAGGAAGATAATAGTTTGCAACTAGAAGATGAAGGAAAAACAAAATTAGCACATCCGAACAAAACAAGGCCCAAAGGCCCAAGCGGAAGAAGATCCCCTTCTAAACATTATAAGAAGACTGAAGAAGGGCCTCATTGTGTGATCTCAGTGACAGGCAGTAAGGTAAAAGATACAATGCAATCCAATAATTATGAAAATAATAGTAAAATCAAAAACAAAAATCTTCACGTCGCACTTGTAACAAGTTCTGCTCTCTTAGCAATAGGGTGCATTGTTGCAGGAGCAATGACATCAGGATTAGTAGGAGCAGGACTGTTTGTGGTGGCTGCAGTGTTTGCTACAGCTGCTGCTGCTGAATTGTGTTCAAATATTCTGTCAAGTAAATTGATATCCATTAGTGTTAGTCCTCTTGTTGATAATAAAGGGCTAACACAGTGATAAAAGTTAAATATGAGTTACTTATGGTGAGCAAGTGAATTCGGTTCTTGCCTATTGATGTAAAAATTGTTACAGTTAAGGAGTATCTTAAAGGTATTTAGCTGATGCGTATTCAATTGGGTAGAGTTTTTGCTATTGTAGCCCTGTTAAGTTTTATCTTCATGTCATGTTCTAGCAAAGCAAGTGATGAATTGAAAAATATACCAGGAACGTTGAAAGAACTTATTTCTTCATTTTCAGTTAAAGATACTATGGAAAATATGAATCCTTCGACAATTATAGGGTTATGTATAGCTACAGTGATACTTGCAGTAGTGTTCAGAGGTCTAATTTTCTTCATGATACTGTTTGGTGTACTGATCATGATGTTTGGGAGTACAGAAAAAGCAACAGATTACTTGAAAGAAAAATTCAACTTTGCAAAAGATATAAAATTACAGCCCGACAGCGAAAAAAAAGATAAAAATTAAGATAGTATTTTTATGTTTTTTAATTATCTTTTTATTGAATACACATAATGTTGTATGCAACCAAAAGTACCGGCCACTAGCTCTAATTCTGAAAAAAAGAACAATTTAGCGTTACTAGAAAGTATTAATTTAGATTTTATCCCTTATGCTTGCCACTACGATGAAGAAACTATACTAACAAAACAGGGGGAATTGTTAAAAATAATCAAGTTAGAAGACTATTCTTCAGTTGATAACTATGGTGATCTTAGAACTGAAATTAGAAAAAGTATATCAAAAAATATCCAGAGTTTATATTTTACAGTTTGGATTCACACTGTCCGTAAGCGCAATAAACTGAGCTTACAGTGGAATAAAACTGCAGACTTTTCCGATCAGCTACACTCAACGTGGTTTAATAAACTAGTTGATAGTAAACTACAGTATATAAATGAGTTATACATTGTGGTGTTACTTAGTGATTTTGGCAAACATATTAATAATGCATTTTTTTTTGGCAGGATAAAGAATAGGCACAAGTTATTTTTACAAAAAAATCATCAAGAATTACAAAAAATAACTGACCTGATTCAAAAAGATTTAGAACCTTTTGGAGCTAAAAAACTGGGCCTTAGGTCTAGTGAAGGCAAAATATATTCTCAAATGATGGAATTTCTCCATTACATTATTACATTAACGCACAAAGATTATCCAATATGTGAAAGGGATCTATCGCAGCATGTTAAAAATTTAAAAGTAGCTTTTGGTTTCAATAAATTTCAAACATCGTTTGAAGGTCAACAGAAGTTTGGTTCTATTTTTTGCATAAAGGAATATCGAGAAATCCCCTTAGAAAATATAGATAGGTGTTTGCAACTTGACTCTGAGCTTATCATCACAGAAATAATAATATTTACTAGTAATAATAAAGCAGTAAAAGAATTTAAAAAACAAATTAATATACTGCAAATCAGTGAGGACAATACCTTACTTCAAAACTCAGGAATAAATGAAATAATAGAGCTTGAAAAAATTTCTGCTATGGATTTTTGTCAACAGAAAATTATTGTTACAATCTTTGCAGATGATAAGAATAGGTTAGCTAAAAATATCAGCGATTTATCCTCTGTAATGTCGTTAATCGGGTTGATGATGTTTAGAACTGATCTGCACATGGAAAATCATTTTTGGGCACAGCTTCCTGGAAACTTTGCTTTTGTTACACAACCAAAAAATATATTAGAAAAATATGCTTGCAGCTTTGCTATGTTGCATGATTTTACATCAGGTACGTTAAAAGGAGGAAGATGGAAAGAAGCAGTAACAGTTTTTTTTTCAAAAAAAGGCAGTCCTTACTTTTTTAACTTTCATGGAAAGAAAAATAATGGTCATACCACAATACTTGGAGCTCCAAATTCAGGTAGAACCTCACTGATCAATTTCTTACTTTCGGAATCAAGAAAATTTAACCCTAGGATTGTTATATTGGATAATACTGGAAAATCAATAATATTTACTAAAGCAGTAAGCGGCCAATATTACATAATTGATCCAAAATATAAAGATAAAAGTCTAAAATTTAACCCACTGAACATTGAAGATAGTGCTTCTAATCGCAATATGCTTGTTGAATTGATCAAAAGGATGGTTGCAGATGCAAGTTTGGTAGACGTAGAAGAAAAGACAAAAAAAATTGTAGATTCTATATTTGCTATACCAAGAGAATCGCGATCTATTTCTCAAATTTCTGAAGTGCTTTTACTTCTTGGAGGCAAAATAAGTAAATGGTGTGGTGAAGGTGAATTTGCTTACTTATTCCAAGATGGTGATGAGTCAGATATTGACTGGGGAACAAAAACTATATCCCTCAATACTGCAAATCTCACTAAGCAAAAAGAATGTATGTCCGTGATACTTTACTATTTCTTATACTCTTTCGAAGCAAAATGTGATGGCTCACCTGCAATACTTGTTTTGGATGAAGCATGGGAGATAAGTAATATTTTTCCTACAGAGGGAGAGTTTGACAACTGGATGCAAAGAATGACAAAGTTAAATGTTGTAGTAATTCTAAGTACTGAAAACTTAAACCTAGCATTTGCTAGCAAGTTTACTCAATATTTAGATAAGCATGTCGATACGAGAATCCTGATGCCGAACATAAATGCAAACAGGTTATACATGAAAGCATTTTCTCTGTCGAAAGAGGAACTGAATGTCATTTTGCAAACACCAACACAGGAAGGTTTATTTTTGATAAAGCAATACAAAGGTTTAGTAACTTTAAATCTAGATTTGAAGAATATGAAAGAAATACATGTACTTTCAGCTAATAAAGAGACTATAAAGTATATGTATGAAGCAATAAAGGAAAAAGGCGAAAAAGTGAGTAAGTGGTTACCGGTATTTTATGAGAAATGTAAAGTTCAAAGCTAAATTTTTTTTTCTAATGTTGGTTTTGCTTGGTGCAAATAGTGGATATTCTGATGTTTGCAGAGATATATATTTTCGTACAGATACTGAAGCTATAGGAAGTAAAGTAGGTAAAGGTTTTTGGAACTTCATTACTGGCAAGTTGGGTAGCTTGAATTTTGATCCTCGTCTATTAAAAAAAATTAAAGTAACGGTGGTAAAAGATCAAGGATTAGACGGTTACTTCAATCCGAAAATTAAGGTTTGCGATTATGAGTGGGAAAATTGTCATGAATTACCTAGCGAAACGTTCTGTCGTCATGTGTATGGAACACAGAGCAGTGGTGCTGGAGTTTCTGCAGCAGTTTTTATCGACTGGGAAGGAGATACAACAAAAGCTGGAGGAGAAATTGCTCAAGGCCTTGAATGGGAGTGGGCAGATGGTGTTACTGATGAAGAAAAAGTAAAATTTGCTAATGCCCCCAAAATATGTGCTTGCAGTCAGAAAGCGGCTTGTATGGACACTTTTTTTGGAGGTCTTTCTAGAATCTTTTCAGGGGAAAATATTTTCCGTCCAGGGAATATGGAAAATGTTTGCGATACCTGCTATCAAACCAAAGTACAATGTGTGCCTGTACCACTTGCACCTGGCCCACCTCCATTTTGTGAACAACTTGCGATGTCACCACCACAAGTTAGAATTGTTCCTATAACAAATGAAGAAAATGATTATTTCCATCCAAGAGTTGGAGTCATTATTGGTGAGCTGAAAGAAAGAAGAGAGCTACCTTTTCCACGCGTTATTTCAAGTAATAAAAACATTCAAAGTGCTACATACTCTATTCCAGATAAAGATACCCACCATCACTTTAAAACTTATAGAAAAAAAGGTCAGCTCTGCGCTGAATATTATGGTACTGAAAAAGAAGAATCAAAAAGAAAATTACAATTTCCTGCCCGTTGTTTTCCATCACCAACTGCTCCAAAGCCTGAGGAAATAAAGGTAGTAAATGAAAATACGCTAAAAGTAAAAATGAAGATGAGTGAGAACGTTTGTACTTATGACGCACGTGGAACTCACAGTAATGGCATCTGTACTTTTTATGTTAATAAAAATTCTCCTACATATGTTGGCCATCTACCTTTAAAAGTAGTAAAGCCAGCAATAGTGGCAAAAACAACTGATAGCAGTAACAGTAAAAGCGACATCGATAGCGTAATAGAAGGTATATTAAAAAATAATTCGCAATTTGAAGTTCTAGAAAAATATGGATATGTTCCCGATATTAAAACAGAATGTAAAGAGCTTCAGAATGGTAAGTGCAAACTAGATGGCTCAGGATATCCAAAAGTAGAAATAAAATATAAAGAAAATCCTAAAAGTAAAATGCTATGCCTTTCTGGTTGGCAGCCAGAACCGGAGGAATTCGTTCTTGAAAAAGGAAGTGAGCTAATATCACTGAAGTCAATGAGAGCAAGCTATGCTAAACACAATACTGTTTACTCGAAAGAATCAAATCAATCTTATTATTTTCCTTGCAAAAAAGGGGGAATTATTGAATTAGTTGATGTTTTAGCAAAGCCACAAGATGCACTGAATGAAATAATATTCAATAAGAAAGGATATATTTCTATTCCTGAAGAAAATAAGCCTAGAGACAATTGCATGGCAAAAGAGGATAAAGAGGTAGATACAAAACAAAATTGTGACAAATGCAAAATAGTATATGAGTTAACAGATGGAAAGTATGAAGAAAAAAACTGTAATCATGGTGATGATGGTTGCCTCTGCTTTGATGGAGTGTGTAGTCGCTCAACACAGTATGTGAACAAGGACAACAAGCCTTTTTACTTAAGAGTTTCACAGGATGAAAATGGAGTTGTAAAGAAGTTAGATCATCCAATTAAATCAAATAGAACAGAAGTCTTTTATGCTGATAAATTGTGTAGGTTCGATTTAGAGGGTTTAAAAAAGAGATTACGTGAAATAATAATAGCACAATTGAAACATAAGAAGCAGATTATTGAAAACAGGGATCAAAAACTTTATGAGCTTGGAGATGGCTATACAGATGATCTGTCAATGTATGATTACGTTGAAATAGAAGCATGGGGAGGTGGTGAAGCTGGTCATATAGCTGATAAAGCTCAGTCTACTGTAAGTAGACTAGGAATGCCAGGTGATTACATTAAAACTAAACTGAGAGTCAACCCTAGTTATCCATATATTAAAGTAAAAGTGACAGAAGGAGGTGGTGGACAAGAAGATGATGAATCTAACAAGGATGGGGGACCAACTTTAATAAAAATGTGCAGAGACTCTTCAGAAACAATTTGTAAAGATTTAATTACTGTTGCAGGCGGAGGTACATACAGAACCTATGGAAAAAAGAATTACAAAGATACAATAATTCATGAACAAAGTTTAAAATTAAAAGAAGAAATTAAGAAAGGGGACAAGCTAAACTCTAGTAAAGATAATAAAATAGCATATATAGAAAATGGTGAGATTGGGTATAAAGATGTAACAAAATGTAGTAAAAACTACGTGAATAAAACATATGGTGCTGGTGGTTGTATCAACGAAAGCAGCAAAAATTATAGCAAGGGCGCTCCTGGTTATGTGAAAATTAAACCTATATTTGAGGAAATTAATGAAAAAAGAGTAAAAAAAATAGATGATGCTATTGAAAAAATGATACAAAATCCAGATGATATTACAGGTATTGATGATTCCTTAATAAATAAACTTGATCAAAAGATTATTGATACAATTAAAGAAGAAATTAGAAAAGAATTGTTAGGATTATAGTCAAAGGACCCTGATGGTTGCAAATGGGGTAAAGTTGAATTTACATCACTGAGAGTATCTGTTCAGATGCATGTCAAACCAGTGTTTCTTTTCTTGTATCTCAGTTCCCATAATGTCATCCCAGTGCGTGATACCCATTTCTTTCTAGTGCTTCCTTCCTTGTCATCACAGCTTCCATAATGTCATTCCAGTGCTTGACACTGGAATCCATGTAAATTTAACTGGACGCCAATGTCACAAACTAGTTTTCTCATCTATCTTATTTTGCTACTCTGCTGAACAGATACGTCAATTTTATCTACTGATGAGCTAGGTTTGTTGTTCTTCACATGTTGTGACAAAAGCTCCTTAACTCCTTTTTTCACAAGAAGTACTGAATTTGTATCCTTTTCAAGCATAAAAACTGTAGAGTTTTCAATTATCTCAGCTATTTGTAAAGGAGTATCTCCTGAAAGGTTTTTAATATTAGGATCAGCATCTTTTTCTAGCAGTAATCTTGCCATTTTTTCATTACCTTTCATAGCTGCTATATGTAGAGGTGTATTGCCAATCTTATCGCCAATATTGACATTTATTCCTTCTATACTAAGTAATAACTCAACTATTTTCTTATGGCCATTATCAATAGCTATACACAAAGGATTCATACTGGTATCACAGACATTGACCTTAGCACCATTATCAAGAAGCAACTTGACTACTGCTTCATGCCCATTCTGAGCAGCTAGATACAAGGGTGTAACATTATTTTTTTTATCTACTATGTTAACATCAGCATTTTTTGTGCTAATTAATAGTTCAACTATTTCAGTATGTCCGTTCTGAGAGGCTAAGTACAGAGCTGTTATACCAAATTCATTGTCTTTAGCATCAATCTCAATTTCTTGAGTATTAAGTAACACCTTTACAACTTCTACAAGTCCATTTTGAGCAGCAATATGTAAAGGTGTCTTACCATCAGTACAGTCTTTTATATTGGGATCAGCTCCCGCTTTAATTAACTCCTCTAATATAGCTTTGCTTTTAGCTACAACAGCAAAGTGTAAAACTGTACTGCCTTTAGTAGTTCTTGCATGAATATTAGCTTCTTTACTGATTAGTAACTTTACTACGTCTAAATGTCCTGAATAAACAGCAAAATGCAAGGCTGTAAATCCTTTTTTATCCTTGATATTGATATCAGTTTTTACATTAAGTAATAACCTAACTTCATTTATGTTACCATTATAAGCGGCTTGATGTAATAGAATATTTTCAACCGGGAGCGATTGATTGCTGAACATATTTACCTCTATATAATAGTATGCCTAGTGGTACTACATCAAAACAAGGAACATTCAAGAAAAATTTTTGCATCTGGCAATCTATTTTCTCTATTCTAATATATACAAACTCTTTAAACCCACCTTGTAATCAGGATAAACTAGAGAGACACCAAGGTCTTTTTTAATTTTAGTATTGCTTACTTTTTTTGACCCTAAATAAAAACCCCGTGCGTAATTTGGTACGGAAGAAATCTCAACTGGCTCTGGAGGGCTAATATTGAGAAGCTCGGCTGCATACGTGACCACTTCAGATTGCGTAGCAGGTAAATCATCTGCACAATTGTATATCTCATAAGGCTTTATATTTTGCATGGAAGAAAATAAAATATTCGATATATCTTCAACATGAACACGAGAAAAAATTTTTTTCACATTTCTTGCTTTGCCAAGCTGCAGGTCAATTAGCGCATTTCTACCAGGACCATATATCCCAGCCAAACGAAAAATATGTACAGGCAATTTGCTACTTAGCCACTTCTTTTCAGACTCAAGGCGCTTTTCTCCTCTAATTTCTATAGGCTTTGTTTCAGATTCCTCATTCACCCAATTACCACAGTGGTCACCATAAACATTAGTTGCAGACAGATAACCAAGCCATTTAATATTCTCCAGACAATGACCGTATCTCTCCATAACATCATCGCCGTCTGGAGGAATAGAAACTAAAACATGCGTTACGCTTTTAAGCAGATCTTGATCAACCTTTTCATAATCAAAAAGTTGTATATCTTTATTTCTTGATGTACCGTTAACTTTCCAGCCTAAATTTAGCAATTTTTTCGATAGAAATTTAGCTACATATCCGTAACCAAAGCAAAACAAGTGCATGGAAATTAATTTCCAAAATTCTTCTTGATAAACTCAACCCCCAACCTTATTCCTTCTTCATTAATAATATGGCCTAATCCATGAATTGGGTATCCTTGAGCGTTTACTCCATTTTCTTTCAGAGCTTTAACCGCTAAATCAAGGGAAGAAAAAGGTACCACATCATCAGCGTCACCATGAATAATACATATGTTAGGTTTTGATTTTATCTCCGGTGCAGTTTTTGAAGGCGAAAGAAATCTACCAGAATACGCAACAACTGACGCACAAGACTGAAGCCGGGTAAGAGCCACATGTATTGCAAGCATTGCCCCTTGAGAAAATCCAACTAAAGAAAGCTGAGTATCTTTTAAATTAAGCTCCTTTAATTTTGTATCAATAAAATGATTTACAATTGATGCAGCATTTTTCACCCCATTATATAGTGCTTCTTCACTACGATCCTCTAAACTAAACCACTGATAACCATCACCTATTTCCCTCTCAAACGGAGCATTCGGTACCACAAAACATGAATCGGGTAAAAATTTGCTCATAACTTTAGCAAGGTGAGCGAAATTATCGCCACTTGAACCCCAACCATGAAAAAAAATAATCAAATTTTTCTTATTTCCATTTGGACAAATTTCTTGGCTTTTAAGTTCAATCATCTCTTTATGTTTTTATTTAACTTTAATGGCGATACCAAATTTCAGCCTCACTATTATTAAGCAAATTTGATATGAATAAATACTACTTAGCTTCAACTTTATCTATCAATCTCTTGACCATACCTCTCAGTTTTTTGCTAGAATCATCAAGCTCTTTAATTTGTGAGCTATCTTTTTCCATGATCCTCTTATAGTCCTTCCTTATGTAGCTAATCATTCCTTGCATCTGAGCAATCATCTTGTTGATATCCATGCTATCAACATCAGGTATCATACTAGACATATTTCCTTCTAACATACCGCCAGCCATAAGCTGCTGAGACATTTGCATGAATGGCTTTAAGGTCTGTTGAAGCAAATTAGGGTCGCTTGCCAATTTTTCTATTTGCTCTTTGCAAGTATCCATGTACTGCTTCATAAATTCATCATCCTGCACTTTATCTGTCATAATTACACCTATTTGAAACTAATATTATATATTGTTTTTAATTAAAAACAATACAAGAACAACTATATTAATACTTGATTAAATGACAAATTAACTATTTTAAAGGTTCACATACTCTCTTTAACCATTCCTTATCTTTTATGCCATTTTCTATATTTTTATAAACAAATTGGTGATAGCTATTTATCCATTTAACTTCATCTTCAGTAAGCATTTGTATATCTATTAGCTTTTTATCATAAGGAACAGAGGTCAATTGTTTAAAGCTTAAGAAGACGTTTTCTCGCTTTTCAACATACATAAGATTTTCAATCCTTATTCCATACTTTTCTGGAATATAATAACCAGGCTCGTTAGAAAGTATCATGCCTGGAATGAGTTCCACTTTATTTCCTCTTGATATTGCTTGCGGTCCTTCGTGTACCGAAAGGTAACTTCCTACTCCATGTCCTGTACCGTGCATGTAATCCATTCCAAATTTCCATAAATGTATACGCGCTAATATGTCCAATTCTCCACCAGTAGTGCCAGAAGGAAAGACCGCACTTGCTATCGCAATGTGAGCTTTTAATACTATTGTGTAGTGAGCTCGTTGCTCATTGGTTGGACTACCAATTGCTATAGTTCTTGTAATATCGGTTGTGCCATCAAGGTACTGACCACCAGAGTCAATTAAATACAGCCCATCTTCTTGAATGACTTTATTTGTCTTATTGCTTGCACGGTAATGAATGATTGCTCCATTCTCGTTGAATGCTGAAATTGTTGGAAAACTCGGTTGCTTAAACAAATTCTGCTCTTTTCTGTATTCTAAAACTTTTTCTTCAGCTTCAAGCTCAGTAATTTCACTGTCAATATTGTTTTCAAGCCAATATAGAAAATTTATAACTGCTACTCCATCTTTGATGTGCGCACTTATAGCTCCAGTTATTTCAGTTTGATTTTTTACTGCTTTGTGAAGCAAACAAGGATCCTCCTTCTCAATTATCTGCTTATTTTCTATTAGACCTCTTTCATTACTTATTGTCATCCCAGTACTTGACACTGGGATCCATGCTTTTTTATTTCTGGTCAAGCGCTGGAATGACACCGAAGCTGATTTTTCATTTAAATAATGGTTATACAAGGAATCTATTGCATTCATAATGCTCATTGGAGTTGTCGTTGGATCTATCATCACTGAATTTATCTTGCACAGAGAGCTTTCCAATTCACAAATATCAAAAATACTAACATGATTATCTAAATCCGCTTGTACGGTTGAATGTTCTTTATCTTGAATAAATAAATCAACATTGCCGTTTTTATAAAGTATTGCACGACCCAATATACAAGGAGTGTATTCAGCGCTTTCATTTCTTAAATTTAATAACCACGAAATTGAATTTGGATCAGTCAGAAGCACTGCTTCAGCCTCTATGTTTTTAGCTACTCTTTCACATTTATCCTTACCACTCTCACCAGATACATGTGAGACTATTGTTTGTGCTTTATGACTACTATCTTTTTTAATTAAGTATGGTACTAGTTTACAAATGCCTTCATATTTTCTTATGTCCTTCATAGTAAAATATTGCGGATAGTAACCCAGTGAAGTAGTCAATGTTAAGTTTGCTTTTACCCATTTGTGTGGATCCTCTTCTTGTATATTATATACTCGAAAACTGCCCTGATCGAGCTGACTGCGAGCTTGTGTGATATAGCGTCCATCTGTAAAAAATGGGCACTTATTACTCTTTGTAACGATAAGTAGCCCATTTGTTCCCGTGAAGCCACATAACTCTGCTAACTCTTTTGAATATTCATTTAAATACTCGTCTTTAGTATGCAACATAAATGCATCAACATTTATTTCGTGCATAAAAGAGCGAAATTCTTCGATTTTTGACATGGAATACCTTACGCAGAATTAGCAGCTATTTTCGTTTTCTTATTCCTAAGGTACACTAATATGCTAACTATCGCTGCTGGAGTGATACCTTGTATTTGCTTCGCAATACCAATTGTTGCTGGCTTTATTGACTGCAACTTTTCTATCACTTCAGTTGACAAGCCTTTAATCTGTGAGTAGTTGAAATTAGTTGGAATTTGAGTATTAACTTCCTCTTGTAGAAACTTCATATCTGCTTCTTGTCTTACTAAATAAGGCTTGTATTTTGCTTCAATTGCAACTGCTTCATATATTTCATTCTTGGCTATGCTATCAGTTATAGTGTTATTCCAGCACATGGCGCTGGAATCTACATTTTTTTCAGTGTCAACTGCATCCATTCTATCATCATTCAAGTACTGGATCCCAGTGTCAGCTACTTGGATGACAGGAAGAGGTGCTTTGGTGTTATGCAAGTAGCTGACACTGGAATCCATGTTTAACTCTGGCCATATTTCTCGTAATTTATTCCAGTCAATATTTGGATAACCGAGCAAATTTAATGCTGTTTTTCTTATTCCATCATAAGATATTTTAATGCCATAGGACCTGAGCTGCTCAGGAGTAATTGTTAGGCTCTCTAATTTCTCCTCAAGTTGCTTAATGGATTTAAGTTTACCCTGCAAAACAGAGTATCTCTCATGCGACACAAGAGAGATGTCATAACCTTTTTGTGTCAATCTTCTATCTGCATTATCTGACCTGATTGCCAGTCTATATTCTGCACGCGAGGTGAATAATCTGTAAGGCTCAGCAATTCCCTTAGTGACCAAGTCGTCTATCATTACACCGATATATGAGTCTGTACGATGAAGAACAAAACTTTTTTGAGATAAAGAGAATGCTGCATTGATTCCGGCAATAATTCCCTGCCCGGCTGCTTCTTCATATCCAGTGGTACCATTAATTTGACCAGCAAAATATAGTCCTTTAACTTTCTTAGTTTCGAGAGTATGAAATAGCTCTCGTGGATCGATATAATCGTATTCAACTGCATATCCAGGTCTTAATATTTCTGCATTTTCAAGCCCTTTTATACTCTTTATCATTTCATACTGCACTTCGATGGGCAATGAATTTGAAATTCCATTTGGATATATAGTGTTATCATCAATCCCTTCTGGTTCTAGAAATATTTGGTGATTATTTTTTTCTGCAAATTTTTTAACTTTAGTTTCAATTGATGGGCAGTATCTTGGTGCAATAACGTTATCTAAATATGAAGAAGCTGATCTGTGAAGATTCTCTCGAATTACTTTGTGTGTATGTTCATTAGTATGAGTAATAAAACATGAAACCTGAGGCTGGTTAATTTTCTCTGTAAGATAAGAAAATGGTGTAGGTGGATTGTCACCCACTTGTTCTTGTAATACCGACCAGTTTATAGCGCCACGATCAAGCCTCGGTGGAGTTCCGGTACGTAATCTGCCCAGTTTAAAATCATACTTCTTTAGCGTATTTGCAAGCTCTATTGCAGGTTTATCTCCCATTCTTCCAGAAGGAGTTGTTTGCTCTCCTATATGAATCACACCACGTAAAAAAGTCCCTGTAGTCAAAACAACTCTGCTTGTCAGTATACGTTCACCTGAGTCTGTTATTACAGCTTTTATATAAGATTCTCCATTGCTATCACTTTCGATAAGAAAATCGTCAACTGACTCTTCTTTTACTGTCAAGTTGTTATAATTTAGAATAATTTCCTGTATTGCTTTTTTGTATAATTTTCGGTCTGCCTGTGCACGTGGGCCCCATACCGCTGCGCCTCTGCTGCCATTTAAAACGACCGAGTGTATGCTTGCTCGGTCGATAGCTCTCCCCATTATTCCATCAAGGGCGTCTACTTCTCTAACTACAACACCCTTTGCAACTCCTCCAATTGCTGGATTACAAGACATCTCTCCTATAGTTGAAATTTTGTGAGTTATAAGTAGCGTGTTTGCACCAAGGCGAGCTGCAGCTGTAGCTGCTTCACACCCGGCATGACCGCCACCTACTACCACTACATCGTACTTATGCATCTTCTTGAGTAATTCCTACTCTATAATATTCCAACTATCAGTGATTGATGTCAAATTTTACAGATTACAACATTGCACACTAACTTAGCTCAAACTGCCGTCTCTCTCGCAGAAAAAACTTTTTCAACTTTGGGAAAAATGATACTTTTATTAACTTCTTCTTCCTGAGATATTTTGACATATGTAGAATCTGTAATCGAAATTGCACTTACTGCAGATTTAATTGCTGTTTCATCTACACAATGCACTATAGCTACAGTTGCAAAAAGCCCTAAAATCGGTGCTATCAGCCCTATCATTCCACTTATTAATGTAAATCCTATTTTTGGATTAGGAAAAATAGCAGCTATGCTTCCAGCAAGTGTAACTCCAATTGCAGCGCTTGTAGATATCATCAAACTCAAAAAATTTGCTACTTTTCCATGATCCTCCTCAATAGGATCTCTTTTGCAAAACTTATATAGCAAACATTCTACGTGAAAAATCGCAATCAATGCTGGAGCTATACAACCAGCAATTCCACCTATGGCTAAAGGTGATGAAGTGTCAAAACTTAACCACCAAGCTAATACTCCTAGTGCTGACACTATACTATAAGCTAACAAACAAATATACATACAATCCCTCTCACTAATTAATAGGCATCATTTTTACTCTAAATCGCAAACTTCCCCTCCGCCATCTAAATACTAAAGCAACAAGGAATGCTAACGGACGTGCAAAAATATCTAATGTTTATATTTATGTAAAGTGGAAATTTTTAGTGGGGCGAGCGACCAGGATTGAACTGGCGACATTCAGTACCACAAACTGACGCTCTACCAACTGAGCTACGCCCGCCAAGGTATAAAATTTCTAACACACAAGCATAAATAGTCAATTAATTATTTAAGCTACCTACTTTTGCATAGAGTTTTAAGTTTAGCGAATAAACATTTTCATTTATGCTTTTAGCATTATAGTTAATCGTATTGAAATCGTGATATGTTTAAAAGTATTTTCACATTTAGTTTTTTTACAGCTATTTCAAGAATTTTAGGGCTAATAAGAGATGTATTGATTGCTACAGTTATTGGTGCAACTTCTCTTGCAGATATATTCTTTTCCTCGTTTCGCTTTGCTAATTTATTTCGATCGTTTTTTGCAGAGGGAGCATTTACTACCTCATTCATACCATTATACTCTGCAGAGTCATATGATAATAAAAAGGCATTTAATTTCGCAAGTAGTGTAATATCCATTACGTTTATTATTCTAGTAATTTTTTGCCTTATCACACAAACCTTCTTCCCTTACATGATCAAAATCTTCACTCCTGGATTTGACCAAAATAAATTTACCTTTACTGTAACTTTGTCGAAAATTATGATGCCCTACATAATCTTCGTGTCAATCGCATCACTTATTGGTGGAATGTTGCAAGTAAAACAGCATTTTGCTTCAACAGCTATTTCACCAATCATTTTGAACCTCTGTTTAATCATCAGTTTGTTTTTACCTTACATTGAAACACCGGCTCATAACCTTTCTATAGCCGTCCTGATTGGAGGGATTTTGCAGCTACTTTTAATAATATTTAGTGCATACAAATTAAAGGCTTTCTTTTCTTTTAGTTTAGAATTAAGTAACGAAGTAAAATTATTTTTTAAACGTGTGATACCTGCAATTATCAACAATTGTGTAATACAAATAAGTGTATGGATTGACACAATCATGGCGAGTTTTATACCAAATGCAGTTTCTTATATATATTATGCCGATAGACTAAATCAACTACCGCAAGGAGTAATTGGCACTGCAATTGGTACAGTACTTCTTCCTCTGATTTCAAAACGAATAAATGATACTGAGAATATAGTCAAAATACAGAACAAGGCCCTTAATATAGGGTTAATATTAATTATGCCAATAACTGCTGCTTTTATCATTATTCCTGACATAATTTTACTTACGCTTTTTTCTTACGGCCGATTTGATTATTATGCAGTGCAGCAAACTGTTCCTACATTAGTAGCATTTTCTCTTTCTTTACCCGCATTTATTATAAATAAAGTATTGCTACCCACATTCTTTGCTAGGGGAAAGCTAAAAATACCAACTATGTTCTCATTAACGTGCCTTGGAATTAATGTAATACTAAATCTCATATTAATGAACAAATACCAACATATAGGAATTGCTATTGCTACTTCCATTTCCACTTGGATAAATTCTATTTTATTGATTAATTATTTAACAATAAATAAGATGTATAAGATTAGCCAAGCATTATTACTAAATATTGTAAAAATTCTCACTGCAACATTGGTTATGTCAATAGTTCTTTATCTCTCTAATTACTTATCAGCAGGGTTGTTTTTCGATAGAGGGCTAGCTCGTATTGTTTATTTAGTAACTTTAATAGCTTTGAGTGTTATTATTTATTCTAGCACTCTTTACCTAATTTTTAGAGGAAATTTGAAATATGTATAAATTACACCCTTTGTATTGCTATATGTCATTTCAGCTACTATTCCAATATCCACTCCTTTCATCCCATAACCTATTCCTGTCATTCCAGCACCTATTCCTGTCATCCCAGTGCTTGACACTGGGATCCAGAAATTTTGTTGATTATATAATCTGGAAAACCTTATTTAAGTCACACTGGATCACAGTGTCACACACACAACTGTATGAGTGTTGTGGTTTGAGAGCAATTTCCACTGGGAACCCAGTGCTCATCAGACCAGCTTCTCATGTAAAAATGCTGTGTTTTAACATAAGAATAGCTACTTTTTTGCTAATTAACTTAATGTCTAATCAAATTTCCTGGATCCCAGACTGGGATGACAAGAAGAGAAGGGATGCTGGAATGAGAGGTCTATTATGAAACTTTCTTTATACGCCATATCATCAATCTTGTTTCTATTAATTCTCATGCACGTTGCTGCAACTTTTAAGGATTGGAGTGGCTACAGAGAATATATCGTAAAAGAGTTAGAGAAGACGTATGATGCTAAAGTACATGTTGGAGGAAAAATTGAAGTTTCGCTCATTACTCCAAAACTTACTATTCACAATGTATATGTACAATATAACAAAAACAAGGAACAAAAATTATCAGATTTAATTAGTGCAAAAAAAATTGAAATAAGGCCATCGTTGTTTTCATTTTCATTGCAACCAAAGTCAATCTCATTTTTGGGCATGAAAAGCAACAAAGAAAATTTACTTAATATTATAAATACGAAAGCCAATGATAATATAGTTGATATATTAATAAAGGACAGCCAAATAAGTTTTAACGCCGATACTATTAACATCAAGGAAGTTGCTATAAAAAAAAATAAGCAGTTTTTTGGTGAAGTACAGATTGGTGACAACAATTACGATTTTTCTGGAAAGGTTAATGTCACAAAAAATAATGTACACATTAGTGTTGATTCAAATTTTGCAAATTTGCTATTTAAAGGTAATAGAAATCAACAGGGTAATTTAACACTGACAATCAATAACAATTCCGGTTCTGTGAGCAATTTAGCAAAAATCATTAATCTTAGCTTCCTTTCTTATGTGATTCCCAGCGAAAATATTGAGATATCATCCAATATCAATATCAATGAAAGCGAGTTTACGGCAACTGATTTAAAAATTGAGTCCAAAAGCATGCAAGGCACTGGTATAATACAAAATGATAGAAAAAGTGATCATACTAATATCAATATTAGTTTTAGTAAAGTCGACCTAAAAAACGGCTCACACAAAACAACAGATATGAAGGGTCTTTTAGAATCTTTTAGAGAGGTTGTGCCAAAGAACCTGAGCTTGGATTTTAATATGGAAGCTTCAAATATTCAATATCAAAACAGGATATTGGACAAATTTCATGCTACGCTAAAATTTGCTAATGGCGAAATAAACGTTGATACTCTTCTTCAATTTCCTGGAACCAATAATATATCTCGCTTATCAGGAAGAGTTTCAAACAATGGCAACTTGTCTGAATTTAATGGTGATATATTGATAAAGGGTGAGTCGTTCATTTCACATATTTTACCTTCTATCAAGATGCAAGAAAGAGAGAAAAGTCAATTTACAGCAAGTTCTAAACTATATTTAGCACCTAGAATATTATCTCTTTCAGATATCAGATTGCTAAATAACAAAGAATCTTGGCAAGGATCAATTAAGGTAAATCACACAAAAAAACACAATATGATCGATAGCAAATTTAGCATACATAACATTAATATAGATAAATATGATTATTCATTATTCAGCAAAGTGCAATGGCTGAAAAATCTTAAATATGATGTAAATATAAGAACTAGTGTTAAAGATTCTATATTCAATGGCACAAAAATTGAAGATTTGGATTTTTCATTAAAAATACAAGAGAACAAGCTAGTTGCAGATAAAATAAAGTTATTCGGAGAAGATTTCGACATTACCGGTAGTGTAAAAATATTAGTGGATCAAAAATACACTAAGCCTTTATTAGACGTAAACCTTACAGGTAATAAATTTAATGGAAATATCTTTAAATTACCAAAACTATTAGAGGTAAAAAGAAACTCAAGAAATGAAATAAATCAAATTCAATGGTCAACAAAGCAGCTTAATTTTTTAGATGAGAAAGGAGATTTTGATGCAAACGTGCAAATCAAAACTACAGAATTTAAAATTGGGCAAAACGTCTTAAAAGATTTTAACTTGGATACAGTGATAAGAAACAACACTATCACTATCAAACAGATAAGTTACATACTAGAACATGGACAAATGTTTTTTCAGGGTTATCTAAAAGCAGGCTCAATTCACACAAAATTTTCTATTGCAAATTTGGACACCAAGGAAGTTATAGGAGTTAATAACATAAATGGCAAGATAAGCTTAAGTGGTGAAATCAAAACTCAAGGAACAAGCTTTGATGATTGGGCTAGTAACTTATCAGGAAATGTAAACTTTCAAGCACAGAAAATAGAGTTTACAAATGTGGATTTTAATTCATTCATCACTAAGTTGTTAAGCAGTAAGAATAAACCTGAAATTTCCAAGCTTGCTTACGTTGATATATATAATGGCAGTACGCTTTTTGAAAATATTAATGGAAAAGTAAGTATTAACAGTGGTGTATGTTCAACTAGTTCACAGTTTAGTATCGATCAAGCATCAGGTTCTATCTCTTCTAATTTAATCTTATCTAATTTCTCCTTAACTTCTATATTCAGACTCTTTTTCATACTACCAAATCACAATAGTCCTCTTTATATCGAGGCACACTTAGATGGCCCTATTTGGTGCCCTAAGATGAGTTTTGATGTAGACCAAATTTACAACACCTTAGTTAGCAAGAAAAATAGTTAACTCATTTAGATGTAGGATTTAAGGGACCATCTATCTTTAAGTTAGACCTTAGTAAAAGATGTTCTACTCTCACCAATGATAAAACTGATTGATTGTTTGTACATTCTCAATGCTTGCGTCGCTGCAGCTTGTGCTTGGACTCTCTGTCTCTCCAAGCAATAACTGTGTTATCTCCGTGTAGCCTTCACAAACAGACAAATGCAAAGGAGTAAAACCAGAATTGTCCACTGCATTAACATTTGCTCCGTTTTTAAGCAATAATTTCATTTCCTCTAAGCGGTTTCCGCAAGCAGCATAATGTAAGGGAGTAGCACCCTTATGATCTGCTGCATTAACATTCGCTTTGCATGTCGATAACAATTCTATATGAGGAAGAGTAAATCGAGAATTACTTACTTATAATAGTTTAGACTTGATCTGACAAGCAAACAAAGTAAGATAAAAATATAGACAAGTTTTAAAGGAGTGTCAGATATGAATACAACACAAGAAAAAATACTAAAACCAAAGTTGGGATTGCTAGAACTTGCAAAGCAATTAGGAAATGTATCACAGGCGTGTAAAGTAATGGGATATTCAAGGGATACATTTACCGCTTCAAAGAACTGTATGAAACAGGAGGAGAAGAGGCTTTACACGAGATAAGCAAAAGCAAGCCATTGTATGCAAATAGAGTGTCGGAGGATATAGAAAAAGCAGTAGTTGAAATAGCAATAGAGTTTCCAGCATACGGACAAGAAAGAGCAGCAAACGAACTGAAAAAGAGAGGAATTCTCATCTCTGCAAGTGGAATAAGATCAGTGTGGCAAAGAAACGATCTTGAAAATTTTAAAAAGAGGTTAAAGGCATTAGAAGCAAAAGTAGCTCAGGATGGTATCATTTTAACAGAAGAACAGATAACAGCTCTAGAAAAGGCTAAGGAAGAAAAAGAGGCCCATGGAGAAATTGAAACAGAGCATCCAGGATACTTAGGTAGCCAAGACAGTTATTATGTTGGTAATATCAAAGGTATTGGACGAATTTACCAGCAAACCTTTGTTGATACCTATTCCAGAGTTGCTTTTGCTAAGCTTTACACAGAAAGGACTGCTATCACAGCTGCAGATCTTCTTAATGATAGGGTAGTACCGTTCTTTGATGAACAGAAAGTATCATTGCTACGTGTTTTGACGGATCGTGGTACAGAGTATTGTGGCAGACCTGAAAATCACGCTTACCAGCTATATTTAGGGGTAGAAAATATTGATCATTCTCGAACCAAAGCTCGTTCTCCACAGACTAATGGCATATGTGAAAGGTTCCACAGAACTATGCAAGATGAATGTTACAATATTATCTTTAGAAAGAAAATTTACACCTCTTTGGCAGAACTTCAGTTAGACGTAGACCATTGGGTGCATTCTTACAATAGATCTAGACCGCATTCAGGTAAATATTGCTATGGTAAGACTCCTATGCAAACCTTTTTTGATAGTATGCATATTGCTTATCAGAAAAATATTGATAGCATTAAACAGGATGCTGATTTTGGTTTTGACTTTGTTAATTCTTCTGTCAGTTAATTCATGCTTGTCAGATTAAGTCTAGACTATTACACATAAGGTTACAGGAAAAGCCAGGGAATATATAGAAAAACAGATAGAATTTGCAAAAAAACAATTAGAGCAAGTTAGGCAAGACATAGAAGATATAATAAACTCTGATCCTGATTTGAAGGAAAAAAGCAAACTGCTAACTAGCTATAAAGGTGTTGGACGGAAAACCGCAAGTATCCTACTCATAGAGGTACCTGAACTTGGCAGGTTAGATAATAAGGAAATAGCTTGTCTAGTTGGAGTTGCACCAAAAACTAGTGAAAGCGGAAGGAAAGTGAGCAAGGCCCAAGTCATAGGTGGCAGATTTTATGCTCGAAAAGCATTATACATGTCTACTGTGGTT